>CAWUNP010000156.1:0-4754 GCA_963923805.1 uncultured Novosphingobium sp.
ACCGGTGCCCGAACCGCTGCCGCCCGCACCGGTGCCACTGCCGCTGTCCCTCGCGCCGGAGGTGTCAGCACTGCCTGTGCTGGAGGCGCGCGGCGCGGGCGCCTTCGCTAAGGCCACCTTGGTGATGGGGGCGGCCGTTTCGCGCGGAACCGCCTTCTTTCCCGCTTCGCCAGCGGCACCTGCCGGTTTCGGCTCAGGCTGCTGCTCTGGCGGGGGAGGCGGTGCGGTGATCGTCACGGTGAAGGTTCGCGTGATGCTCTCCACCGCCTGCGCAGTGAAGTCCGGCGCGAAGGCCCGGATCAGCGCAAGGATTGCCACCAGGTGCAACGCGGCCACCAGTGCGATCACGCCCAGCTTGACCCGGCGCGGCGGGGTAAGGTCCAGTTCGTCCGCGTCCATATCTTTCATATGACAGCGCAAACCCGGATTTCAAAGCGCTAGCGCGGCCGGGCGATATCGAATGCGAAGGTCAGACGCTCGCCTGCGGCAAACGGCTCGGTGGCGTGCCACAGGGTTGAGCCGAACAGTGCCAGGCGGCCCGGCTTCGGCTCGATCTGGCGCAGCGGCGGCAGGTTCAGCCCCAGCTCGGGCGGCGGGGTGCCAAGCGAGAGCCATCCTGCCGGTGCCTCGCCCAGCTCCTGCGGCGCGGGCAGGCTGATATAGCAGGCCGAGCTGATCCAGCCGCGGACATGGGTATGGCTGGCATGGAACCCAGTCCCTGCCAGCCGGACCGACCAGCTGCCGACAAAGCGCAACGGCCCCGCGCCCCGCTCCAGCAGCGGATGCCCTGCTTCGCGCGGCAAGTCAGCTGCGAAATCGGCCACCGCCGCCAGCACCTTGTCCCGCGCCAGGCGGATCGCCGGGTCGGGGTGGAAGAACAGCTGCCGGTCAGTCTGCGTCCCGCCTCGGACGGACTGTTCCGGGTAGGGCGCCTTCATCCGGTGGAGCCGGCGCAGGGCAGCAGCAAGGTCAGCCAGTTGGCCCGAAGTAAAATCCAGATCGACGCTGGCAGCATGAAGCGGATCGCCATCGAGCCAGCCAGCCTTGGGATCATTCAACAGCCGCCAGCATAGCCCGGCATAGGGCCAGAACATGCGACCTTGTGCACCCCCTAGGTGCCGTTCGGTGACTTTCAGTGCCGCTTTAGGCCGCCCTGACCGCAAGAGGTAACGGACATGGCAAAGGTCCGTTCCGGGATCGCAAAGCGCATCAAAAGGCCCGAAATCGGGCGCTCCAGCGCCACTCTCCGCCGCCAGGAACAGCGCCGACAGCGCCAGCCCCTGCGACGGCGGGCAGGCCGCTTGCGCACCCGACAAAACCTTGCGCGCAGCAGTCCAGTCCTTGCGCGTTGCGTGCTGTTGGAACCAGGCCAGCCACAGCGCCGTGTTGGCCTGCTCGCGCGCAATCGCTTCCTTGTAGGATCGGTCCCAGCCTTCCGCCTCGCCCTTGGTAATCCGCATCGCGCTGAGCGTGCGATGCCCATCGAGCCAGCCGGGATGCTGGGCCAGCACGGCTTCAAGCAGCGCCTCAGCCGCTTTGCCCTCACCCTCGGCCGCCAGCGCCAGCGCGCGGTTGCGGATCAGGTCCGGCTGGCCGGGCAGCAGGCTTGCCGCCCGTTCAAACAGCGCAGCGGCGGGTTGCCACGCCTCAAACGCAATCTGGGCATGGCCGAAAGCGGCCTGCGGGCTGGCAGGATCCAGCCGGGCCGCAGCCGTTATGGTATCCAGCGCCGCGTCAATGTCCTGCTCCGCGAGCAAGGCCGCGGCGCGGCTGACGCGCTGCGCGGTGTCGGTCATGCCTTGCAATGCTGGTCGATGAAGGCCTGATGGCTCGGCTGACGGGCGGCTTCGGCAGCCATGGCAGCACGCAGCTTGCCCAGCCATTCGCGCCCGCTTGGCCGATAGGCACCCAGCGGATCGGTGCCTTCGGGCAGGTTGAACTGCCCGATGTGAACCGCGTGCCAACTGGGCGGAGCAAACAGGTCCATGTCACGCGGGATGTGCCGGCCGTAGCGGCGGAAATGCTCGATCTTGAAGGCCAGCGTATCGGGTATATCCATCGCCGCAGTGTGCCGCCACATCGGCTCGTCGCGGTCCATCAGCTTGTAGTGCAGCACGATGAAATCGCGGATGCGTTCCATCTCGGTTGTGGCGATGTGGTTGTATTCCGCGATCACCGCGGGATCGAAGCTGGTGTCCGGGAACAGCGCGAGCAACTTGGAAATCCCGGCCTGGATCAGGTGCAAGCTGGTCGATTCGAGCGGTTCGAGGAAGCCGCTGGAAAGCCCCACCGCAACCACGTTCTTGTCCCAGAACTTGCGGCGCATGCCGGTGGTAAAGCGCAGCGGGTTCGGGTCGGCCAGCGGCTTGCCGTCCAGATTGGTGAGCAGCACGTCAAGCGCCGCCTCGTCGCTGGTGAACTGGCTGGAATAGACGTGGCCATTGCCGGTGCGGTGCTGCAACGGGATGCGCCACTGCCAGCCGGCTTCGCGCGCGGTCGAGCGGGTGTAGGGGGTAAATTCGCCAGCCTTTTCGCAAGGGATTGCGACCGCGCGATCGCACGGCAGCCAATGCGTCCAGTCGGCATAGCCTGTCTGCAAGGCGCCCTCGATCAGCAGGCCGCGGAAGCCCGAGCAATCGATGAACAGTTCGGCATCAAGGCTGCGGCCATCTTCCAGCGTCACGCCGGTCACGAAGCCGGTTTCGCCATGCTGCTGGACCGAGCCGATCTTGCCTTCGTGCCGCACCACGCCGCGCTGCTCTGACAGGCTGCGCAAGAAGCGGGCATAGAGCCCGGCATCGAAGTGATAGGCATAATCGAAGGTCGAAAGGACCGAACGGGGATCGCCGCTGGGCCGGGTAAACCTGTTCGCCTGCGCCAGATGCCAGGCCATCGAATGCTCATCGAACCCGGCAGTCTCCCCCGCAGCGCGCGCCATCAGCCAATGCTGGTGGACCGGCACTACGTCAAAGGCGCGGCCATGCGGGCCGAAGGGGTGGAAATAGCGGTGGCCGGCGCGGCCCCAGTTCACGAATTCAATCCCCAGCTTGTAGCTGGCCTGGGTCCGTTTCATGAATTCGGCTTCGTCGATGCCCAGCATCTGGTTGAAGGTGCGGATCGGCGGGATCGTCGCTTCGCCAACGCCAACCGTGCCGATTTCCTCGCTTTCGATCAACGCGATCTCGCAGCCTTGCGCCAGGTTGGCAGAGAGCGCCGCCGCCGTCATCCAGCCGGCCGAACCGCCGCCGACGATCAGGATCTTGCGAATGGGTTGCGCCGGTGAAGCCATGTTCGTTCGCTTGCCATGAAAGAGAACGGGCGGGAAGCAGCCAAAGCTGTTCCCGCCCGGAAAGAGTTGGAGCCGGCAAGGGACTGGCCGGCTCCGAGGAGAACAACCTTAGAAGCTGTAACGCACCGACGCGGTGAAGGTGCGACCCAGCGCCGGGGCACCGCCCAGCACGGCCGGATTGGTCGAGCTGTCAGAGATGCCGCCGTTACCGCGGAAGTCAAAGGTGTCGAACAGGTTGTAGACCTGCAGGCCCAGTTCCAGGTTCTGGACCGGACGGACGCGGATCACACCGTTGAAAACGGCCTTGCCCGGGTATTCCAGGCCCGCACCGTCGATCGAGGCGGTCTGACCGGTGGTCGACAGACCGATCGTGGCCATATCGCTGACATCGTAGTTGGCCGAAACCGTGTACGACAGGTCAGGAATGCCGTCAGCGCGGCTGTAGACGGTCGAAGCGGCAGCAGCGCGCTTGGCCTTGGTGTAGGTGGCCGTACCGACGAGGTTGAACCCGCCGTTCTGGTAGGTCACGAACAGTTCGGCACCCGACGACTTGTACTTGGTGTCGATGATGCAGCCACCCTTCGGGCACTGGGCCGTGACGGTCGGCTCGTAGTCGCTGCGGCTGAAGCTGCCCTTCAGCAGGGTCAGTTCCGCGGTGTAGCGGCCGCCGACCAGGCTACCGCGGTTCTTCAGGCCGAGTTCGTACTGCTTCACGAAGTCAACCGACGGAACCAAGCCGCTCTGGTTGAGCTGGCCCGCGGCGGTGAACTTGCCCGAAACCGTCTGGCGGTCCGAATTGAAGCGGCCACCGCGCGAGGCACGGACGAACAGCGAGGTATCCGGATTGACCTTCCACAGCGCACCGGCAGTCCAGGTGGTGTAGTTGCGGCCATAGTCCAGCACTTCGCGGGCGCCGTTGGCGGTGATCGTCGGGATCTGGGTGGTCACGCCGTTGGCAGTGACGGCCGTGTTGAACTCGGTCTTGCTACCGGCAACCGTCCAACCGGCGGCGCGCATCATTTCGAAGCGAACCGAACCATCGACGGCGAAGTTGTCGTTATCGAGGTCGAGCCCGACGTAGGGCGCATTATCGGTGTACGACAGTTCGTAGTCACGGGCGCAGCAATCGCCCCAGTTGTTGTTGAAACCGGCGATGCCATCGGCGGTCAGGCGGGCGCCAGCAGCCGTGTATAGGTCAAGCTGCGCCGGGTTGCTGCCGCTGACTTCGCGGTAGGACTTGTTGGTGTGCCAGTCCATGTCGATGTTCTGGTTCATGTAGAACCAGCCAGCGCGCGCGGTGATCGTGGCGAAACCGCCTTCGAACTTGCCCGTCAGCCCCAGGTCGTTGGCAAAGCTGCCGACGTCGCGGATGTTGGTGCGAACGTTGGTGTTCGTATCGATGTAGGCACCGGTATAGGCCCTGTCTCTTATACACATCTCCGAGCCCACGAGACCTCTCTACATC
>CAWUNP010000157.1:0-4734 GCA_963923805.1 uncultured Novosphingobium sp.
CCTTCGCCTATGCCGATTTCGGCCCCCCGGGGCAGGTGATCAGCGATAGCACCGAGCCGCGCTATGGCATCCGCCAGATCCGCTTCGCCAATGGGGTCATGCTGAACCTCAAACGCACCGACCTGACCAAGGACCGGGTCTGGGTGCGCCTGGCCGTCGATGGCGGCAATATGCTGGCTACGCGGGACAAGCCGCTGGCAACGCAGATGATGGCCGTGTTCGGTCAGGGCGGGCTGGGCAAGCATTCCCGCGACGAGCTTGACAGCTTGCTGGCCGGCAGAACGGTGGGGGTCGGCCTGGGTGCAGGCGCAGAAACCTTCACCATGGGAACAACCACAACCCCGGCCGATCTTGAACTGCAGCTGCAGATCATTGCCGCCCAGTTGACCGATCCGGGTTACCGGATCGAGGGCGAAGTGGTCTATCGCCAGAGCATCAACAATTTCTTCGCTTCGCTGGGCGCCACGCCGGGTGCCGCGCTTTCCGCGCAGCTGGGCGCAATCCTCTCTGACAACGATCCGCGCTTCTCGCTTGGCAAGGTTGAGGATTACCGCAAGCTGACCTTCGCCAGGCTTAAAGACACCGTTGCCGACCGGTTTGCGAGGGGCGCGATCGAGGTGGGGCTGGTCGGTGACTTCGATGAAGCCCAGGCCATCGCGCTGGTCGGCAAGACGCTGGGCGCCCTGCCAGCGCGCGAGCCGCAATTTCAGGCCTATGCCGAACAGCGGCAACGCAGCTTTACCAAGGACCGCTCGCCCCGCGTGGTGCGGCACCGCGGCGCCAAGGACCAGGCGCTTGTTTCTTACAATTGGCCAACGCGCGATGGCGAAGATCTCAACGAAGCGATTGCGCTGGAACTGCTGCAGCGGGTGGTCCAGGTAGAACTGACTGACAGCCTGCGGGAGGCTTTGGGCAAGGCCTATTCGCCGGTTGTCGGCACCAACATGCCCCGCGCCTGGACCGGCTATGGCACCTTTTCCATGTCCGCATCGATCGACGTCAAGGAAGTGGCTGCAACCCGCACTGCGATCCGCAGTCTGCTGGAAGACCTGCGCCAGACGCCGGTCAGCGCCGATGTGGTCCAGCGCGCCCGCGCGCCGATGCTGGAAGATGTCGATGCCGTGCTCAAGACCAACAATGGCTGGATCGGCCTGATCGATCGCGCCCAATCCAAGCCTGACGAGCTTGACCGTTTCGCCCGATCACGCGCGATCATCGCCGGGTTGACCCCGCAAGACCTGCTGGTTCTGGCCCGGCGCTATCTCGATCCTGATCAGGGGCTGGAAATCCTGGCCCTGCCCGAGGGTATCGATCCCTAGAGCGGCAGGCCTTCCGGCAAGCGCAGCGGCAGTTTCAGGTAATGCACCGCATTGCCTTCCGCCGGGGGCAGATGCCCGGCACGAATGTTGACCTGAACCGATGGCAGCAAAAGCCGCGGCGCGGCCAACCCGCGGTCGCGATCCTGGCGCATCTGCACAAAGGCGGCCTCATCGACGCCATCGTGAATGTGGACGTTGCGGGCGCGCTCATCGGCAACGTTGGTCTCCCATGCGAAGCTATCGCGCCCGGGAGCCTTGGTCGTCAGCATCGGCGGTTATGTCATCCTGCGCGGCCTGATCTGACGAAAAAAGGGCGGAGGACCGAAGTCCCCCGCCCGCCAGTCAGGGAGGATCGGTAAGCCCTAGAACTTGATCGAGGCATCGACACCGAAGGTGCGCGGCATGTTGAAGTTGCCGTAGTCACCAAGGATGCCGCCATTGTTGGCGATCTGGGTGATGTTCGCCACGCCAGCTACTGCAGTCGACTGCACGGCGGGCAGGCTGTTCGACGGATCGCGGCGATAGACGTACTGCGTGTTGAGTAGGTTGCGCGCCCAGACGCCGAAGGTCAGCTTCTGGTCGCCAGCACCCAGCCCGATGTCGAGCACCGACAGGCGCCCGTTCACGACGAAGGATTCGTCGTTCTTGGTGGCAAACTGGTCAAAGCTCTGGGTTGCCTGCGAGTAGTTGGCATCAAGGTGGAACTTGATGCGGGTATCCGCGCCGCCAATCGGCAGTTCGTAATCGACCGAAGCGCTCGCGGCATTGCGCGGCGTGAAGACGATGAAGAACTTCTGCGGGACCGTGGTCGAATTACCGGTCGGGACGCCAGCCGAAGTGAATTCGCGGTAGGTCACCGGCACTTCGGGGATGTTCGTGTAGGTATAGGCGTACGAGAGATCGAACTTCAGGCGATCGGTCGGCTTCACGGTCAGGTCAGCCTCGATCCCGCGGATCTTGGTCGTGCCCGGGGCGTTGAAGGTGACGAGATTGTTGAAGTTCCCGGTCGCGGTCGGCTGGATGGTCGAAAGGTCGACCTGGCTGCCCTTGCGGTTCATCGTGTAAGCCGCAAGGTTGATGCGGGCCCGGCGATCCCAGAAGTCCGCCTTCAGGCCAACTTCATAGCTCTTCACGTCTTCAGGGTTGAAGGCGCGATAGTCGGACGTGCGCGAGCTGGCGCCGCCGGCGCGGTAACCCGTGGCGTACTTCACATAACCGTGGACCGCATTGCTGAAGTCATAGGCCACGGTCGCCATCGGATTGAAGCGGCTCCATTCCTTGTCGAGCGGCGTGTAACCGTTAGTGGCGGCGATGGTCGGGTTGGCCGAATAGAGGACGTTGCGCGAATAGATCAGTTCGCCCCGCTTCTTGTCCTTCGTGTAGCGACCGCCAACGGTGACGTGGAGTGCATCGCTGGCGTTCCAGGTGGCCTGGCCATAGACGGCATAGCTCTTCGACTGAACGCTCGAAGCGCGGTCGATCGAGCAGCCCTGTAAGGCCACGCCAACCAGCGGGTTGGCTGCGCCGGTGCAGAACGGGATCGGCGCATAGGTGGCCCCGGTTACGACACCACCGGTCACGATGGCCGTGACGCCCATCGAGTTCGGCGTGGCAGCATCATCGCTGACGCGTTCGTTGAAATAGTAGAAGCCAGCGACATAATCGACCGAACCGACCGTGCCGACAGCCTGGATCTCCTGGCTGAACTGGCGCTGGTGCAGGTCGGCCAGGCTATAGCGGCTGAAGGCGCAGTTGGCGCCGGCGCAGGCCGCCGTCAGGTTGACCACGGGCACGCGGTGATAGCCGCCCGAGTTATCCCACTGCTGCACGTCCACACCGCGCCATGCGGTGATCGAACGCAGTTCCAGTTCGGGCGCCACCTTCCACTTGAAAGTGTTGGTGAAGCCGTGGGTATCGTCCACGCTCTTGCGCTGCGGCACGCCGATATCGGCGGTGCGCATCAGGGTGGTGCCGTTTACGACAACGCCCGGCAGCAGCGAACGGATCGTGCCCTGCGAGCCAATGAACGCAGTACCCGGAGTGACGCAGGCGCTGCCAGCCGGAATGGCGATCGGCGCAAGGTTGGTGCCGCCCGAAATGCAGCCGTTCGGGTTGTAGTTCAGCAGCTGGCTGTAGAACGGCGAGTTTTCATCCTTGGCGACGTCATAGGCGAAATCGTTGATGATGCCGTCGGCCGGCTGCCAGCGCACGGCGGCGCGCAGGCCCTTGCGATTGTAGAAGCCCCAGCCGACCTGGTCAGCCAGCGGGTTTTCCGTCACGGCGCCCTGGTGCTGGTAAACGCCATCGAGCTTGACCGAGAAGCCTGCGACCTTGGGCAGGTTGAGGTGGATAGAGGCGTTGCGCGAACCGATGTTGCCTACGCCGCCTTCAACCCGGCCGCCCCACTCACCGGACGGTGCTTTGGTAACCATAGACAGCGCGCCGCCTTCGGTGTTGCGGCCAAACAGGGTGCCCTGCGGGCCCTTGAGCACTTCAACGCGTTCGATATCGAACAACGCGGCATTGAGGCCATGCTGGCGGCCAAGGTAGACGCCATCGATATAGACGCCAACGCCCTGTTCGCGGGCCGGCTGGTTGGCATCGAGCGGAACGATCCCGCGGATCCCGATGGTCAGCGCCGACTGACGCGCTTCGAACGTGGCGACGCGCAGCGACGGAATGCCACCGTCGGTCAGGTCGAGCAGGCTCTGCACCTTGCGCTCGCGAATGGTTTCAGCACCCATCACCGAGATCGAGATCGGGGTGCGCTGCAGGTTGGTTTCGCGCTTGGTTGCCGTCACGACGATGTCGGTCAGACCATCGTTTTGCGTGGTCGTGGCGGCAGCGGCGGCGGCATCCTGTGGCTGCTCATCAGCGCCACCTTCTGCGGCGGCGGCATCGACGAAGACGGCATCGGCGGTCACGGTGACGGCAGCGTGAGCCGGGCCGGCCAGACCAAATGCGGTTGCAAGAGCCAGGAGCGATGCAGTCGAGCGTGCATTCAAGCGGTTCATTGGGTGTCTTCCCTGAGAGTGTATTTCAGCCATCGTTGCGATGCCGTCTCAGGGGTTTGCGCTGCGTGCGAATCGACCCCCTTGCCGACCTCAAGGCCGCCACTAGGGAGTGCATGTGTCGCTTGTGCGTAGGTTGGCTGACGCTAATACGACAGGTCAGTGACAGTAGGGATAAGCCAGCCGATCAGTCGATCGTGGCTGAAGCCAGAACGGCCTCCCATTGGCGCCGGGCCTCATCGCCTGGTTCGGCCGTGCGCAGAAAGCCAAGCAGGAAGAGCGACTGCTTGCCGGCCACCACCCGATACAAGGCCACGGTGGGATAACCTGCGGCACACCCGGTTGAACGGCGTTCAAAGGCTGTCTCTTATACACATCTGACGCTGCCGACGATACTCCTTGTG
>CAWUNP010000158.1:0-4681 GCA_963923805.1 uncultured Novosphingobium sp.
AAGGCCGCCAGATGCTGATGGTGTTGTCACCGAAGTAAGGTTGCCCCGGGGCAACAACGGGGGGAGGAAGCATGACCGCAGGGCGTATTGCCTTCTGGCTGGGTCCACTTGGCTTCCTCCTGACCCTGCTTACCCCGGCCCCCGCCGGCATGCCTGAACAGGCCTGGTCAACCGCCGGTCTGGTCTGGTGGATGGCGGCCTGGTGGATGACCGAGGCGCTGCCGCTGTCGGTCACCGCCCTGCTACCGTTCATCGTTCTGCCGCTGATTGGCGTCGCCGATGCGAACAAGACCGCATCGACCTATTACTCGCCAGTCATGTTCTTGTTTCTCGGCGGGGCCTTCCTGGCCCTGACGATCGAGCGGACGGGATTGCACCGGCGGCTGGCGCTGGCGATCCTGGCACGTTCTGGCCACTCCCCGCTGCGGCTGCTGCTGGCGGTTATGTGCGCCACGGCGCTGATCAGCATGTTCATTTCCAACACCTCGACCGCACTGATCATGATGCCGATGGCGCTGGCCATGCTGGCTTCGGGCGGTGTGGCCGAAGGTGAGACGCGCGGCATGGCGGGTGCCTTGCCGATGGGCGTAGCCTTTGCGGCGACGCTGGGCGGCTATGGCACGATCGTGGGCACGCCGACCAACGCCATTGCCGTCGCCCTGCTCCAGAAAAGCCTGGGGGTGGAAATCAGCTTCGTCGAATGGTCGATGTATGGCCTGCCGCTGGTGGCTTTGTCGGTGCCGCTGGCCGCGCTGATCATCGCCCGGGTGCAGCGCATCGACGAAAGCAGCTTCGATCCGGCCGCCGCGCGCGCCGCAATCCACCTCGACGCCGGCTGGACCACGCCCGAAAAGCGGCTTGCCCCGATCTTCGCCCTGACCGTACTGGCCTGGGTCTCGATGCCGCTGCTCAAGCCGCTGTTCCCGGCAGGCGGGCTGGACGACGGCACGATTGCAGCGCTGGCCGGGCTGACCCTGTTCTTCATCCCCGACGGCACAGGCCGCCCGCTGCTCAAATGGGAAGAGGCCAACCGCGCCCCCTGGGGCGTGATCCTGATGTTCGGCGGCGGACTGGCCCTGGCCATGGGCATGACCGAAAGCGGCCTGGCGGACTGGATGGGCCAGATGCTGCTGCCACTGAAGGCCGTGCCGCTGCCAATCGTCGCGCTGGTGCTGGTTGGCTTCGTGGTTCTGATCACCGAATTCGCCAGCAACATCGCTGCAGCCAGCGGGATCATGCCGGTGGTTGGCGCGCTGGTTGTTGCATTGGGGGCAGACCCGATCCTGCTGGCGCTGCCCGCCGCGCTCGCCGCCAGCTGGGGCTTCATGCTTCCGGCCGGGACCGGCCCCAATGCGCTGGCCTGGGCTACCGGCCACATCGCCCTGCCGCGCGTGCTCAAGGCCGGGCTGCTGCTGGACCTGGCCGGCGTGCCGCTGATGGTCGGGGTGGTCTGGGCGGTGGCTGCGTTCACCTGATTGCGAAAGCGGTCCGGCCGAACTGCTCAGGACACCGGGACTTGATAGCGATCCGTGCATCTGCTTGAGGCTGGGGCCATGAGCGAGCACACCCACGACAAGCTACAACAGGATGAACCCACCCTTCGCCCCGGCCTGGCCCGGGTCAAGGACGGCCAATGGGCCGGCTGGTACCACTGGGAGCCGGTTGACCATTTCGAAGAACACGCCGGACCGTTCTATTGCACGCCCGAAGGCGATAGTCTTGTCTGCGGCTTCATTCCTGAGGCCAAGAACCGCAACGGAGGCGGCAATATTCACGGCGGGGCGCTGATGACCTTTGCCGACTATGCCCTGTTCATGATTGCCGGGGGCATGGAAACTTCGGTCCACGGGGTAACCATGAACATGAACTGCGATTTCGTCGGCGCGGCCGAACCGGGCAGGATGCTCACCGCACGGGGGGAGGTAGTCCGGGCCGGTGGCTCTGTGGTCTTCGTGCGCGGGATTATCGACGATGCCGGGCGCAACGTCCTGTCGTTCTCGGCCTCGATCAAGCGCTTCAAGAAGGCCTGATCAGCCCTTCCACTCCCGCCGTTCCTCACCCTGGCGCAGCACTTCATAAGCCAGCTGCAGCGCCTGGAAGGCCTTCGCGGCTTCCTCGTCACCGGGGCGCAGATCGGGGTGAACCTGCTTTGCCTTGGTGCGGTAGCTTTTCTTGATCGCCTCGAAATCGGCGTCGGGTTCAAGCTCCAGCAGTTCGAGCGCGCGCAGCTCATCGCGGGTGCGGGTGCCGTCGCCCGAACCGGCCCAGCCATAGTGCGCCGATTCCTTGAAGCCTTCGTGGGTCTGGCGCTCTTTCGCCTCCCGCTCGGCGGCTTCCTCTGCCGTCAGCCCGGCGAAATAGTCCCACCCGCGGTTATATTCGGCCGCATGCTCCTGACAGAACATCCAGCGATCGGGGCTATTGGGAGACTTTGGCGCGGGGCAATTGCCCGGTTCACTGCAACCCGCCCGGTCGCACAGCCGGACATGCACGGTTTCGCGTGCGCCGCCATATCCGCCCCAGCGGGGGAAGCCCCAGTTGTCTGATCGGCGCGCTCTGCTCATGCCATGCCGATAGGCCGGCGGTCCGAGTCCGTGCAAGTGAAAGCGCTATACAGCAAGTGTTAAGGCGGACCGGGCAAAAGGCCGTATTGCATTGCAACATGACCGTGCCCATCTGGGCTACAGCCTTAGCGCCGGAGTTTCACCCTGATGAGCAAGCAACTCGCCCTGTCGATTGCCGCCTCGGTGCTGGCGATGTCAGCCTTTGTCCTGTTCGGACCGGAAATCCCGAAGAGCGGGCCGGCCGACAATGGCCCGCGCTGGTCTGTTCGGGCTGACGCCGCAGCGCTGCCCGATCTGGGTCAGTTGCTGCCGACGCTGCAGTAAGCAGCGCCGGCCAGCTTCATTTCATCAATCGATCGTAACCGTCACGGCGCGGCGGTTCTTGGCCCAGCTCTGCTCATCCGAGCCGAGCGCCACCGGGCGTTCCTTGCCATAGCTGACCGTGGTCAGGCGAGCCGCATCGATGCCCAGGGTAACTAGGTAGTTCTTTGCGGCGTTGGCACGACGCTCACCCAGGGCAAGGTTGTATTCACGGGTGCCGCGTTCGTCGGCATGGCCTTCGATCGAAGCGCGCTTGCCCGGATACTTCTGCAGCCAGGTGGCCTGGGCCTGCAGCGCAGCCTGATCGGCGGCATCGATATTGAACTTGTCAGTATCGAAATAGATCGTGTCCTGACCCACCATCTGCGCCAGGAAATCGGCCTGGCTGCCCGGGGTCGGACCCGAAGGCGCGGGCGGCGGGGTAACGGTCGTTACGGCCGGACCCGGCTCGGGCGGGAGCTGCTTGGGAGCCTTGGAAGCGCAGGCGCCCAGCGCGAGCGAAGCCGCGATGACGGCGGTGACGGTCAGGCGGGTATGGACCATGAAACTCTCCTTCTAATTGGGCAATTCTTGGGGGTGCCACGTCTGGCAAGTCAATATGTAACTTTGACAGTAACAGCCTCAGGGCCGCAGCGGGCCCCAGGCCGGATCAGAGCCATCAACCGGGGTCTGCAACTGGCGTTCGTTGCGCCCGGTCAGGTCGACTTGCCAGAGCGAGGCCTTGCCGCTGCCAGGGGCCGTGCGGAAGAACTGGATGATCCGGCCATTGGGCGCCCAGGTCGGGGCTTCGTCCTGCCAGGAATCGGTCAGATAGCGCATCCCGCTGCCGGCCGGATCGGTGACCGCGATACGCAGGTTGCCGGCAATGTGGGTGAAGGCGATCTGATCGCCGCGCGGGCTCCATTCCGGCGTTGAGGATCGTCCGCCGAAGAAGCTGATCCGCTTCTGGCCCGAGCCATCGGCGTTCATCACATAGACCTGCTGGCTGCCCGAACGATCGCTTTCAAACACGATCCGGCTGCCATCGGGTGAGAAGGAACCGCCGATGTCGATCCCGGGCGTATCGGTCAGCCGGATCGGCGCGCCGCCGGCGGCCGGCATCTTGTAGATGTCGGTATTGCCGGCAATCGCCATCGAATAGAGCACCCACTTGCCATCGGGTGACCAGCGCGGGGCGAACAGCGGGTTCGGGCTTTGCAGCAGCAGCCGCTGGGTGTTGCTTTCCAGATCGTAGATATAGATCCGCGGCTGGCCGTTGAAATAGCTCAGGTACAGGATCGACTTGTAATCCGGCGAATAGCGCGGGGTTAGCGCCGTTGCCTGACCGGTGGTCAGATAGCGGTGGTTGGCCCCGTCCGAATCCATGATCGCCAGCCGCTTGATCCGCCGGTCCTTGGGGCCGGTTTCGGCGATATAGGCGATCCGGCTGTCAAAGAACGGGTTCTCGCCCGAAAGGCGGGCGTAGACCATGTCCGAGCACTTGTGCGCCGCGCGGCGCCAGTCGGCCGGGGCAACTTGCCAGACGGCACTGGCCAGCTGCTGCTTCAGCGCAACGTCATAGAGATAGCAGCCCACCAGCAGCTGGTTGCCATCACCCGGGCGGACAAAGCCCTGGACCAGCATCTCGGCACTGCGACCGGACCAGGTTTCAAAGGCGGGAGTGCGGATCTGCTCAAAATCGGGGCGGGGCAGGCTGTCCGGCCCGACCGGCTTGAACAGGCCGTTGTTCTTGAGGTTCGCGGTGATCACCTGGGCCAGGCTATAGCCTGTCTCTTATACACATCTGACGCTGCCGA
>CAWUNP010000159.1:0-4661 GCA_963923805.1 uncultured Novosphingobium sp.
AGGCAGGGCCGATCCCGCCGGGCAAAGAAGCTGTCGGTGCAGGATCGCAGCAGGAACAGCTTCTGCAGGGCGTTGATCGTGGTGTTGACCGAGCCGGCGCTGGCGAAGGGCCCGTAATAGTTGCCCTTGGCCTTGCGCGCGCCACGGTGCTTGGTGATCCGCGGAAAATCGTGATCGGCGCGCAGCAGGATAAAGGGGAAGCTCTTATCGTCGCGCAGCAGCACGTTGTACGGCGGGCGATAGCGCTTGATCAGCTGCGCTTCGAGCAGCAGCGCCTCGGCCTCGCTGTTCGTCGTAACGATCGTCATCGCCCGCGTCTGGGCAACCATCCGCTTGAGCCGCAGCGGCAGGCGATCGACCTGGATATAGTTCGCCACCCGGTTTTTGAGCGCCCGCGCCTTGCCCACATAGAGCACCTCGCCGCGTGCATCGAGCATCCGGTAGACGCCCGGCTTGGGCTTCAGTGTGGCGTGAACCTCGCGGATTGCGGCCACCCCGGCCTCAAGATCGGGCTGGCTGCCCTTGACCGTATAGGTCGCGCGTTCCTCGTTGAAACGCTCGGCAGCATGGGGTTGGTCGGGGCGTCCAGCCTTGCTCATGGGGGCCAGATAGTGCCTTTGGGCCGCGCCGTCATCCGGACCCGCACAATTCCGTTGCCTTTGTCCCCGCCTCGCCGCAGGCTGACCCCATTGAGGGGAGATACCGCCATGAGACTTGCCGCCCTGGCCCTGCTGCTGAGCAGCTCTGCCGCCCTGTCGCCCGCCCTGGCCGATGCCGGACCCGACCGGCAGTTCACCGGGCAGGACCTGTTCAAGCTGGAAGCCGCCGCCGATCCCCAGATCAGCCCGGATGGCAAGACCATCGCCTATGTCCGTCGCAGCGCCGACGTGATGAGCGACCGGATCCGGGGGGCAATCTGGCTGGTCGACGTGGCCAGCGGGCAGCAGCGCCCGCTGATCACCGGCCCCGGCAGCTATGGTGCACCGCGCTGGTCACCCGATGGCACGCGTCTGGCCTATATCGGCGGTGACGAGACCGGCACGCAGCTGTGGGTCCGCTGGATCGCCAGTGCCGCGGGAACCCGTGTGACCCAGTTGCCCGATGCGCCCGAAACCATCGCCTGGTCCCCCGATGGCAAGGCGATCGCCTATACCATGCGCGTGCCCGGTGAAGGCCCTGCCCTCGGCAAGCCGCTGGCCAAGCCCGAAGGCGCGAAGTGGGCCGATCCGGTGGAGGTCTATGACCGCGCAACCTACCGCACCGATGAAGGTGGCTATATCAAGCCCGGTTTCAGCCACCTGTTCCTGGTCCCGGCAGACGGCGGCGCGCCGCGCCAGCTGACCTTTGGCAATTTCGATGACAACGGTCCGCTGGCCTGGACGCCGGATGGCAAGTCGATCCTGTTTTCGGCCATCCGCAAGGACAACTGGGAAACCGAATTCAACGATAGCGAGGTCTACGCCCTCGATATCGCCAGCGGCAAGCTCTCCGCGCTGACCAGCCGCTATGGCCCGGATCAGGTGCTGGCCGTCTCACCCGATGGGCAGAAGATTGCCTACGTCGGGTTTGACGATACCCACCGCACCTACGAGAACGCCGAACTCTATGTGATGAACCGCGATGGCAGCGGGGCGCGTTCGCTTTCCGCTGCGCAGGACATCAGCATCGACAATGCCGCCTGGGCGGCCGACGGCAAATCGCTGGTCGTCCAGTATGACAGCAAGGGCATGACCAGCCTCGCCCGGCTGGGGCTGGATGGCAGCTTCCGTCCGCTCGTTTCCGGCCTTTCGGGCTCCGGCTATGACCGGCCCTATACCGGCGGCAGCTTCTCGCTGGCCCGGACCGGCGCGATTGCCTTCAGTGGCGGCTCAAGCCAGCGCCCGCCCGATGTGAAGCTGCTGGCCGGGACCACCCCGCGCCAGCTGACCCGGCTTAATGGCTGGATGGATGGCAAGGCCATCGCCCCGGTTGAAAAGCTGGCGGTGACTGCGCCGGACGGCAAGCAGATCGACGCCTGGCTGGTCCTGCCGCCGGGACGCCAGCCGGGGCAGAAGGTGCCGCTGGTGCTGGAAATCCATGGCGGGCCGCATTCGGCCTATGGCCCCTGGTTCTCGACCGACTACCAGCAATATGCCGCTGCCGGTTATGCCGTGCTTTATACCAACCCGCGCGGCAGCACCTCTTATGGCGAAGGCTTTGCCAAACTGATCGACCGGGCCTATCCGGGCGACGACTTTGGCGATCTGATGGCCTCGGTCGACGCGGCGATTGCCGCCGGGGTGGCCGATCCGGACAACCTGTTCGTCACCGGCGGTTCGGGCGGCGGGATCCTGACTGCCTGGATCGTCGGCAAGACCACCCGGTTCAACGCCGCCGTCGCGCAGAAGCCGGTGATCAACTGGACCAGCGAAGCCCTGACCATGGATGGCACCGGCTTTACCTCGCGCTACTGGTTTGACCAGCCGCCATGGAAGGACGTCACCCCCTATTGGCAGCGTTCACCGCTCAGCCTGGTCGACAAGGTCAAGACGCCGACCATGGTGGTGGTGGGGAGCGTCGACTATCGCACGCCGGTGAGCGAGGCCGAGCAGTACTATGCCGCGCTCAAGATCGCCGGGGTGCCGACCACGCTGGTCAAGGTGCCTGGTGCCAGCCACGGCGGCATTGCCGCCCGGCCATCGCAATCGGCGGCCAAGGCGGCGGCCATCATCGCCTGGTTTGACCGCTACCGAAAGCCTGCGACCGGCCAATGATGCCGCGATTGACGGCCCGCCGGGGTGTGATACCGATAGGTCATTGATAAGAGGGAGAGGTCAGCTTGCGTCAGCTCCAGGGGATGGATGCATCGTTCGTCGCGCTAGAGACGCGCAATTCGCCGATGCACATCGGCTCAATCCTAATCTACAACCCTGAGACGGCGCCCGGCGGCTTCGTTCGGTTCAAGGATATCCTGCGCTTCATGGAAAGCCGGATGCAGCTGTCGCGCACGATGCGGCAGCGGCTGGTGCGGGTGCCGTTTGATCTCGACTATCCCTACTGGATCGAGGATCCCGATTTCGATCTGGAATACCATGTCCGCCACCTTGCCCTGCCCAAGCCCGGAGACTGGCGCCAGCTGTGCATCCAGGCGGCGCGGATCTTTGCCCGCCCGCTCGACCTGACCCGGCCGCCGTGGGAATTCACGGTGATCGAAGGGCTCGATAACATCCCGGGCGTGGCCAAGGGCAGCTATGCCATGGTCACCAAGGTCCACCATGCCGCGATCGACGGGATGAGCGGGATTGACCTGATGGAGGCGCTGCACACCCTGATGCCCGATGCGCCGCCGCCGTCAGAGCCGGACAATTGGCAACCAGAACAGGTGCCCAGCGCGGCTTCGCTGATCGCCAAATCATGGCTGAACGCCGTGGCCAATCCCGTCCGCCAGCTGGAAGTGGCGGCCAAAGCCATGCCGGGCCTTGCCCGCGCGGTGAAGGGTCTGGCGACCAAGGACTTTGCGCTCCACGGAGAGATGATCGCCCCGCGCACGCGGTTCAATCAGGTGATCTCCACCACCCGCGTGGTCGAGGGACGCTCGGTCCCGCTGGCCGATATCAAGGCGATCCGGCACGCGGTGGCAGGCGCCAAGGTCAACGACGTATTCCTGGCGATCATCGGCGGGGCCATGCGCAAGTATCTTGAGGCCAAGGACGACCTGCCCGACAAGACGCTGACCGCAATGGCGCCGATCTCGGTGCGCGGGAACAATGAAAAGGGCGATATGGGCAATCAGGTGGCCGCGATGATCGCCCCGCTGGGCACCCATATCGCCGATCCGGTTGACCGGCTGGAATACGTCTTCTCGCAGACCACCAATTCCAAGGCCATGTCCGACGCGCTGGGCGCCCGCAACATGACCGAGATGAGCAAGGTCAGCCCTGCGCTGTTCATGGCGCTGGCGGCGCAGGCCTATACCCGGCTGGGCCTGGCCAACCGGGTCGCCCTGCCCTTCACTACGGTGGTCACCAATGTGCCTGGCCCGCCGGTGCCGATCTATTCGGCCGGGGCGCGGCTGGAAAGCATGATGGGCCTGCTCTGCCTGACTGACGGGCTGGGCCTGGGCCACGTGGTCCAGAGCTATGTCAAGGAGGCGACCATCGCCTTCACGGCCTGCCGCAACCTGCTGCCCGATCCGGAGTTCTACGCCCAGTGCATCGAAGAGAGCTTCCACGAGCTGCGCGACGCGGCAGCCAGACAAACAGAACCGCGGATTCCGCAGGCCCGCCCCTTGAAGAAGCCGAAAACGGCCGCCAAGACGGCCAAGACCACGGCGAAGGCTGCGGCGAAACCAACACCAAAAAAGAAGCCGGCAGCCAAGCAGCCGGCCACCCGGAGCAGGAAGGTCACCAAGACATGACAGCAGCCAGCGCCGCATTCCCGCAGCCGAGCCACGCCCGGCCGCCATCGCGCCTGTTCGCCTTTGCCGAACCGCGCGCGGTGCTTGAACTGGCGGCGTTCTATGCTTTCCGCCCCTACCTCTCGAACCTCCCGCAGGGCGATGGCCATCCGGTGCTGGTCCTGCCCGGTTTCCTCGCTTCGGACGGCTCGACCGCGCCGCTGCGCAAGCTGCTCAAGCAGCTGGGCTATGATGCCCGCGGCTGGGGCAGCCGGTCGGCAATCGC
>CAWUNP010000160.1:0-4648 GCA_963923805.1 uncultured Novosphingobium sp.
CAATGATCCTTTTGACAACCCGGCGGGTAGCAAAGCCCTGGGGGCGGACCGATTTGCCGCCAGCCTTCGGCGGGCAATCGCCCGACCGCATCGGCGAGATCTGGTTTGAACCGCCGCCGCAGCTCGACAGCCTGCTGATCAAATACATCTTCACCAGCGAGAACCTTTCGGTTCAGTGCCACCCGTCAGACGCGCAGACCCGCGCGATGGGGCTGGGGGTGCAGGGCAAGGAAGAGTGTTGGCTGGTGCTGGCGGCCGAACCGGGCGCCAGGCTGGCAATCGGGTTTGCGCAGGAGATCGATCCCGCGACGATGCGCCGGGCGATCGATGATGGCTCGATCGAGGCGCTGCTGACCTGGCACCCGGTCAGCCCGGGTGACTTTTTCTATATCCCCGCCAACACCGTCCATGCCATCGGTGCCGGGATCACGCTGGTCGAAGTGCAGCAGAATTCCGACATCACCTATCGGCTCTACGATTATGGCCGCCCGCGTGAACTGCATGTCGAGGCGGGCCTCGCGGTCGCCTCGCGCAGTCCCTATCCGGCGCAGCAGCATCAGCATCTGGCCGCGGCAGGGGGCGCGGCGCTGGCCAATGGTCCGCATTTCCGGCTCGACCGGCTGGACGGCGCGCCCGATCCCGCAACGGCGGCCCGCTATTCCGGCGCCCTTCTGGTGGTGCCGCTGGACTGTTCGGTGGTCGTGGACGGCGTGGCGGTGGCGGCGGGACAATGCGCCCTGGCCGGGGATCTGGCCGCCATCAGCTTTCCCGACCGGGGCCTGAGCCTGATCGCGCAGCCGGTTTAGGCCACCCCCGCGATGGTCCGGCGGACATATTCGGCATAGGCCGATTTGCCGAGCCGATCCGCCAGCACCTCGGCCTCAGTCTGATTAATGAAGCCCTTGCGCCAGGCAATTTCTTCCGGACACGCGATCTTGAAGCCTTGCCGCTTTTCCAGGGTTCGGACGAAGTCGGCCGCGTCGACCAGACTTTCCGGCGTGCCGGTATCGAGCCAGGCGTAACCGCGGCCCATCAGCTCAACTGCCAACTGGCCGCGCTCCAGATAGGCGCGGTTGACGTCGGTGATTTCCAGTTCGCCGCGAACCCCCGGTTGCAGATTGGCCGCGATATCGACCACCTGTTCGTCATAGAAATAGAGCCCGGTGACCGCCCAGTTGGAGCGCGGATCAGCCGGCTTCGCTTGCATGGTCCGGTCGAACTCCACCACGCCATACCGCTCGGGGTCGGTAACGTGGTAGGCATAGACCGTGGCCCCGGCCGGGCGGGCGATGGCATTTTCGAACAGGCCGGTGATGCCGTGGCCGTAGAAGATGTTGTCGCCAAGGATCAGGGCAGAGGGGCCGCCAGCCACGAAGTCTGCGCCGATGATATAGGCCTGGGCCAGCCCTTCCGGTTCGGGCTGGACGGCATAGTCGATCGTCATGCCCCATTGCGCGCCATCACCCAGCAGGCTTTGAAAATGCGGCGTATCGCGCGGGGTTGAGATGACTAGCACATCGCGGATTCCGGCCAGCATGAGGGTCGACAGCAGATAATAGATCATCGGCTTGTCGTAGATCGGCATCAGCTGCTTCGACGTGACCAGCGTCATCGGATGCAGGTGGGTGCCGGATCCCCCGGCAAGGATAATCCCTTTCATGCCCCGGCCTTTCCGGTGGTCTGCAGGAGCTCGGCCACGATGGTGGACACTGCTTCCTGCCACGGCCCAGGGATCACGCCGAAATCCCGCGCCACTCTGGCCGCCATGATCGCCGTGGCCAAGCCGTGCCAGGTCGTGCTGCCGGCATTGGCGAAATGATAGGTGCCGCAGGGTGCGGCCGTGTCTGCCAGCTGGGCCAGGGCCATGGTCTGCAGCGCGGCGGCGATATCCTGCGCGGCGGTCGGACAACCCACTTGGTCCGCCACCACCCGCAGTTCGGCCTGACTGGTGGCAAGCCGCAGCATTGTCTTGAGGAAATTGCTGCGCCACGCGCTGATGATCCAGGCGGTGCGCACGATCAGATGCCGAGCCGTGCCGGCTTGCACCGCCAGCTCTCCGGCCAGCTTGCTCGCGCCATAGGCCCCCAGCGGAGCGACCGGATCGTCCTCTCGATAGGGCCGCTCCAGCCTGCCGTCGAAGACGTAGTCGGTGGAGATATGCAAGAGCGGGATGCCCCGGCTGTCAGCCAGTTGGGCTAACCAGCCGGGCAGCTTTGCATTGAGTAACTGTGCGGATGCCAGTTCGATTTCGGCCTGATCGACTGCCGTATAGGCGGCCGCATTGATGATGCAGTCGATCGTCCGATTAGCCGCCCAGTCGGCAATTGCACCGGGTGCCGTCAGATCAAGCTCGGTCCGGGTAGGCGCCAGCAGGCTGATTCCCTCGGGCCAAGGCTGCGCTTGCAGTGCCAGACCGACTTGGCCGGTCCCGCCGGTGATCAGGATGCTGCGCCAGGTCATGTCAGCCCGACCGCAATGGGTGCAAGGCGCTGTTGAACCCCGCGTCTGGCGTCAGCCAATCCCAATTCATGATCGCATCCCGCACGATTCGTATAACCTGCTAATTTGCAGGTTCGTTCCGCCTTATACGATCAATTTATGTAGTCAATTACCGAAGTTCATGGCGCGGTTTCGGCGATCCAGCCGCCACCCACCACGCGGTCGCCAGCGTAAAGCACCGCGGCCTGGCCGGGGGCAACGCCGTATTCGGGGGCTGCAAAACGAATGGTCATGCCGGCCCCCTCGCCAAGCGGCCCGTCGAGGGTGACCGGCACCGGCCTGGCCAGCGATCGCACCTTGGCCATCAGCGGCTCGGTGGGAGCGGGGCCAATCCGGTTGGTTTCGATCACGCGGGCCGAACTGACGGCCAGCAGGCGCCGCGGGCCGACGCGCACTTCGGCGGCGGCAGCATCGATCCCGACAACATAAAGCGGTTCGGGCTGGCCACCGATTTCCAGACCGCGGCGCTGACCCACCGTGAAATGGATCACACCTTCGTGCTGGCCCAGCACTGCCCCGGTTTCCGAATGGATAATCGCGCCCGGCCGAACGCCGTCAGGGCGGACCGACTTGACGATCCGGGCATAGTCACCATCGGGCACAAAGCAGATATCCTGGCTGTCAGGCTTGGCAGCAGTGCGCAGTCCGGCGGCTTCGGCCAGGGCGCGCACCTGCGGCTTGGGCAGGCCGCCCAGCGGGAAGCGCAGGTATTGAAGCTGGGCATCGGTGGTGGCGTAAAGGAAATAGGACTGATCGCGCGCCGGATCGAGCGCCCGGTGCAGTTCTGGCCCCGCTGGCCCGATTACGCGCCGCACATAGTGCCCCGTCGCCAGACAATCGGCGCCAAATTCGCGGGCCATGCGGAACAGGTCGGTAAACTTTGGACCCATGTTGCAGCGAATGCAGGGGATCGGGGTGCGGCCGGCCAGATATTCATCGGCGAATTGTTCGACCACCTCTTCACGGAAGGCCGATTCGTGATCGATCACGTAATGCTGGATGCCCAGCCGGTCTGCGACTGCGCGGGCATCGCGAATATCATCGCCGGCGCAGCACGCCCCCTTGCGGGCAGCCACAGCACCGGAATCGTACAGCTGCAGCGTTACCCCGATAACCTCGGCCCCGCTCTGCGCGGCGAGCGCCGCCACGACCGAGCTGTCGACCCCGCCCGACATGGCCACGACGATGCGCTTGCCCGCCGCCGGTCCATCCAGCTGGAACAGGGTGGCGGGATCGCTGGTGCTGGGGGCTGCCTCAACCATGGCGGCGCGCCTTACACGCTTCGCGCCGGGCTTGCAAAAGGCCGCTGCGGATGGCGCCGTTCGCGCCGAAGTTGGTGACCATCCGGTAAACCCGCGCTTTACGGGCTGTTGACATTATCGCGCTAGAACCGCGCTCATGGAATTCGGTAAGGATCTGATTGCCAGCCTGCGTGAACGGGTATTGCCCGGTGGCCAGAAGGCCGTCTCCGGGCGCTGCGACTGGCACGCATTGAGCGCGCGGCTGCAAGCCGCGCACGCGGCGCGGGCAGAACTGATCCGGACTGAAATCCATGACTTACGGTTGCTGGGGGGATCGTTCGGGTCTCGATCCACGCTGGCACCGGCGGGGGGCTGGTCTGCCTCTCGCGCAATTAACCCAAGCGATCCAGCAGATGGCAAGGCCAGTCCCAGCGTTGCCCAGTCTGCTGATTCCGCATGGTCTGGCCACGGCCGAGGATGAACATGATCGAGAACCAGAAAATCAGACCCGCCATGGTAATCGGCCCACTGGGCGAGCCGCTTACCATCGATTCCCTGCCGCCGCCCAACACATCGCGGTGGGTGGTGCGCCGCAAGGCCGAAGTTGTTGCGGCCGTGAATGGCGGCCTGCTGACGATCGACGAAGTCTGCGAACGATATAACCTCACGCTTGAGGAGTTTGCCTCGTGGCAGCGCGCCGTCGACCGATCGGGCATGCAGGGTCTGCGGGTCACGCGGATCCAGCATTACCGCGACCTGTACGAGCGCCAGCTCAAGTACTGATTTTGCCCCCGTGGCGCGCGCCGCATCCTCGGCGGCGCAGGGTTCAGCGCAGCCCCGGGCCGGTTGACCGGTTCCGGGGCCTGTCTCTTATACACATCTCCGAGCCCACGAGACCTCTCTACATC
>CAWUNP010000161.1:0-4631 GCA_963923805.1 uncultured Novosphingobium sp.
GACTGGAGCCTTGAGGTTGAGGGTAGCCTCGCCGTGCTGCGCTTTGTGCTCGACCTGCCCGAAGTGGCCACGGTGCCGGATGAAGCGGCACTCGACGCGCGGCTACAGGCGATGTTGCGGGGGTGGAACGAGGCCGTCGAAAGCGAGATCGCGGCCAGCGAGGAGCCGAGCCGCGCCGCCGCCATTGCCGCGCGCTATGCCGAGGCCTTCCCGATCGCCTATCGCAATGCCTATGGCCCGGCCGAGGCCGCGCAGGACATCGCCCGCCTGCGCAAGCTGGCTGGTGAAGGCGAACTGGGCCCGCGCCGCGACGCCCGTCTGCATCAGATGGCCGGTGACGAAACCGGCACATTGCGGCTCAAGCTTTACCAGCGCGGCGGGGCGATCGCCCTGTCGGATGCGGTTCCGGCTTTGGAGAACTTTGGCTTCCGGGTGGTCGAAGACCTGCCGACCGAGCTTGAGCAGGACGGCCTTGGCACGATCCACGATTTCCAGCTGGCCTTGCCTGCCGGGCTTGACGCCCAGGCTGTCATGGCCCGCGCCGGGGCGATCGAGGCGGCTTTTGCCGAGGTGCTCAATGGCAGTGCCGAGGATGATCCGTTCAACCGCCTGATCACCACGGTTGGCCTGTCGGCCCCGGCCACCAATTGGCTGCGCGCCTGGTATCGTTACCTGCGCCAGGCCGGGCTCAACTATGGCGTGCCGACTGCGGTCGATGCCCTGCACCACGCGCCGCAGGTGACGCGCGGGCTGGTTGATCTGTTCGTGGCGCGCCACGATCCCGCCTTCAAGGGTGACCGGCTGGCGGCCGAGGCCAAGGCGCAGGATGCGATCCGCGATGGCCTCGCGCTGGTCACCGCGATCAACGACGACCGGCTGCTGCGCCAGTACCGCGCCGTGGTCGAAGCGATGCTGCGGACCAACGCCTTTGCGCCGGCCGGACAAGATGCCCTGGCCTTCAAGCTGGATTCGGCGCTGGTGCCGGGCCTGCCCAAGCCGCTGCCGTGGCGCGAAATCTTCGTCTATTCACGCCGGGTCGAGGGCATTCACCTGCGCTCTGGCCCGGTCGCGCGCGGCGGGCTGCGCTGGTCGGACCGGCGCGATGACTTCCGCACGGAAGTGCTTGGCCTGATGAAGGCCCAGCGGGTCAAGAATGCGGTGATCGTGCCGAGCGGGGCCAAGGGCGGGTTCTATCCCAAGCAGCTCCCCGACCCCGCGCGCGACCGCGACGGCTGGCTGGCCGAGGGCAAGGAAAGCTACAAGCTGTTCATCCGCACGCTGCTGTCGATCACCGACAACATTGTCGGTGCCAAGGTGGTGCATCCCAGGCAGGTGGTGATCCGCGACGGCGAGGATCCCTATTTCGTGGTCGCCGCCGACAAGGGCACGGCGACCTACTCCGATACGGCCAATGCCATCGCCGAAGAGCATGATTTCTGGCTGGACGATGCCTTCGCCAGTGGCGGTTCGAAGGGCTATGACCACAAGGCCATGGGCATCACCGCCAAGGGGGCCTGGCTTTCGGTCCAGCGGCACTTCCTGGAAATGGGCGTGGACGTGCAGACCCAGCCGATCCGCGTGGCGGGGTGCGGCGACATGTCGGGCGACGTGTTCGGCAACGGCATGCTGCTCAGCCAGGCGCTCAAGGTCGTCGCGGCTTTCGATCACCGCCATATCTTCCTCGATCCCGATCCCGATCCGGCCAAGAGCTGGGCCGAGCGGGCGCGGATGTTCGCGCTGCCGCGGTCGAGCTGGGAGGATTACGATCCGAAGTTGATCTCCAAAGGCGGCGGAGTCTTTGCCCGCAGCCTTAAGGAAGTGCCGCTTTCGCCCGAAGTCCAGGCCATGCTCGGGCTGGACCAGCCGACGATCGATCCCGATGGCCTGATCACCGCGATCCTCAAGGCCGAGATCGACCTGCTGTGGTTTGGCGGGATCGGCACCTATGTGAAGGCTTCGACCGAGAACAACGTGCAGGTGGGCGATCCGGCCAACGATGCGCTGCGGGTGGATGGCGCGCAGGTTCGCGCCCGGGCGATTGGCGAAGGGGCCAATCTGGGTTGCACCCAGGCTGGCCGCATCGAGTTTGCGCTGAAGGGCGGCCGGATTAATACCGACTTCATCGACAACTCGGCCGGGGTCGATTGTTCGGATAACGAGGTCAACATCAAGATCGCCCTTGCTGGCGCCAAGCGCGCCGCGCGCCTGACCGAGCCGGACCGGGTCAAGCTGCTGGCCGAGATGACTGACGAGGTTGCGGCGCTCGTCCTCGAAGACAACCGTCTGCAGGCTTTGGCGCTGTCGATCGCGACGGCCGGCGGAGCCGCAAGCACGGCTTCGCACCTGCGGCTGATCGAAACGCTCGAGGCCAGCGGTCAGCTGGACCGCAAGACCGAAGGTCTGGCGGAAAGCGATGTGCTGGCCCGCCGCGCTGCGGAGGGGCATGGCCTGACCCGGCCCGAACTGGCGGTCGTGCTGTCCAGCACCAAGCTGGTCTTGCAGGATGCGCTCGAGCATTCCGCCGTGCCCGACGATCCGTTGCTAGAGGGTGAACTGCTCGCCGCATTCCCCGCACCGATGCGGACCCGGTTCAAGACCGATATCCTTGAGCACCGGCTGCGGCGCGAAATCGTGGCGACCAAGCTGGCCAACCGCATGGTCAACCGGCTCGGCCTGATCCATCCTTTCGAACTGGTCGAAGAGGAAGGCGCAACGCTGGCGCAGGTCACCTCGGCCTTTGTCGCGGCCGAGCAATTGCTCGGCATGGCCGCGATCTGGCACGGGATCGAGACCCGGCCCATGCCTGAAGCAGCGCGGATCATGCTGTTCGATCGGGCCGCAGCGGCGATGGTCAACCATATGGCAGACCTGCTGCGCGTTTCGGGCGGAGCATTGTCCGCGGGCGAACTGGTGAGCCAGCTTGGTGAGGGCGTGAAGCTGCTTTCGGGTGCGACCGGACGGCTCCTGTCCCGCGAGAGCCAGGCCCAGTCTGCGGCCTTGCAGGAGCGGTTCGTGGCCGCCGGTGCGCCGGCGGAGCTGGCTGCTGCAGTTGCCCACCTGTTCGACATGGACGGTTCGGTGGGTCTTGCTATGCTCGCCCGGCAGACCGGGACCAAGCCCGATGCCCTGACCCGCGCATTCGTGGCGCTGGGGCGCGAACTTGGGCTCGACTGGGCGCAGCAGGCGGCGGAGCGGCTAGCCCCGACCGATCCGTGGGAGCGCCTGCTGGTCAACAGTCTGGCCCGCGATCTCCAGCATATGCGGCTCGATTTCCTCCGCCGCCATGCGGATGATGCTGGCGAACCGGCCACGGTCGTCGATCATTGGGTTGAGGGTCAAGCGGCGGCGATCCGGCAGTTCCGGGCGATCGTCACGCGGGCTCAGGCGGCTCCGGCGCTATCGCCGACGATGCTGGCACAGATCGGCAACCAGGCGCGCAACCTGCTGGCGCGCTAGGCGGCAAGTTCCGCCAGCGCCCAGAGCGCGGCCTCGGCTACGGTCGGGTCGGCGTCGTCGGTGAGCGCCTGGACCTGCGGAAGCAGCGCGGCATCGCCGCTGTTGCCCGCGGCGTAGAGGCAATTGCGCACGAACCGGTTGCGTCCAATCCGCTTGATCGGCGATCCGCTGAACAGCTTACGGAAACCCGCATCGTCAAGCGTCAACAGGTCTGCCAGCCGCGGCGCGCTGAGTTCGGCCCGCGGCAGGAAGGCGCGCAGGGTGTGCGCCGTGCTGGCAAACTTGTTCCACGGGCAAACGGCCAGACAATCGTCGCAGCCATAGATCCGGTTACCCAGCGCCTTGCGGAACTCCGCTGGCACCGGCCCCTTGTGCTCGATCGTCAAGTAGGAAATGCAGCGCCGCGCATCGAGCTGGTAGGGCGCGGGGAAGGCCTTGGTCGGGCAGGCATCCTGGCAGGCCGAGCAGGAGCCGCAGCGATCCCGTCCGGCTTCATCTTCCGGCAGGTCAAGCGTGGTGTAGATCGCGCCCAGGAACAGCCATGAGCCATGTTTCCGGCTGACCAGATTGGTGTGCTTGCCCTGCCAGCCTAACCCTGCCGCCTGACCCAGCGGCTTTTCCATCACCGGCGCGGTATCGACGAAGACCTTGACGCCGATGTCGCCGAGGCCCCGTTTTGCCGCTTCGGCCACCAGCCACCGCGCCAGCGCCTTGAGCGCCTTCTTGACCGTATCGTGATAGTCCGATCCCTGGGCGTAGACCGAAATCCGGGCGCGGCCCTCGCGCTCTGCGAGCGGATCGGCGGCCGGGGCATAGCTCATCCCCAGCGCGATCACACGCTGCGCCTCGGGCCACAGGCCTTGCGGGCTGCGGCGATGGTGGGCGCGACTTTCCATCCAGTCCATCGCGCCATGGCGGCCTTCGCCCAGCCATTCTTCCAGCCGCCGGGCGCGCAGGGGGTCTTCCGCCGCCGCCGTCACCCCGCAGGCGGCAAAACCCAGCCGTCGCGATTCTTCGACGAGCGCGGCCTTAAGTGCTGTAATTTCAGCGGCGTTTACCAAACTTCCTGTTGCTCCTGTTCACGCCGCCTCCATAGTGGCCTGATCCGATGAAGCTAGGGGAATGGCAGATGGCCTGTCTCTTATACACATCTGACGCTGCCGACGATACTCCTT
>CAWUNP010000162.1:0-4600 GCA_963923805.1 uncultured Novosphingobium sp.
CGCGCATCGAGCTGGCAGTCAGCTCGGGCAGCAGCGGCCCGCCCTCGGCCCCTTCGACCAGTTCGGCCGAGGCATCGAGTTCGAATACGTCATCGTCAGCCAAGGCTTCGGCAGCCGCCGTTTTCATGCCGCGATCCTGGCGTTCCTTGCGCTCTTCGGCGGCACCGGCGCGATTGTCGCGCGCGATCACCTTCTTGATCGAGTCGAGGATTTCCTCAACCGACGGTTCACCTGCCTGGCGCATGCCCAGCCCCTCTTTTCGTCCCGCGCGGGGACAGAATCACTTCGGGGTTACAGAGCCGTCCTGCGGCTTTGAGTCAACGGTGCGGGTTGACTTCGGCTTGGGCGCCGGATCGGTTGCCCAGTCAAAGACATTGCCGGCCACGCGATCATAATTGGCTTCAGGATCGTAAAGCGCCCCGCCATCAAGCCCCAGATCGCGGGCTTCGGCCTTGCCCATGGCAGCCAGCAGGTTGAACCCGGCGACATAGCCATTGCGCTCTGCCGTGGCGAGCTGGACCTGCGCGCTGAGCAGTTCCTGCTCGGCGTTCAGGATGTCGAGAATCGTGCGGTTGCCCACGGTGTTTTCCGCCCGCACGCCTTCAAGGCCGAGCTGCGCTGCAGACACGGCCGCGCGGTTGGCCGCGATGATTTCGTTGGTCGCCTGGTACTGCGCAAAGGCCGATCGGACATTGGCGATGACCGCGCGCTCAACCGCGATTTCCTGTTCCAGCTGGGCGCCTTCGCGTGCCTGGGCCTGGCGCTTCTGCGCGGCGGGCAGGCCGCCCTGGGAAATCGGCACGGTCGCGCGCACGCCGATCTGCGCGGTCGTGTCGGTCTGGGGCAGGGTGGCCGAGATCGGGCCGCCCAGCGTGCCATAGTAATTGGTATAGTTGCCATTGGCGAACAGGCTGATCGAGGGCAGGCGGTTGGACCCCGCGGCCTTCGAATCGAACCCGGCGGCCTTGGAGCGCTGGCGGGCGGCGGCAAGGTCAGGGTTGTGATCCAGCGCATAGCTGACCGCTTCGTCCGGGCCATTGGGCAGGCCAACCAGCGGTGGCGGGCTTTCCAACTGGCCCGGCTGCTTGCCGACCACCTGGATATAACGCTCACGCGCGGCCAGCAGGTTTGCTTCCGCCGCGCGGGTCTGGCCGCGGGCCACGGCGAGGCGCGACTCGGACTGGGCCACGTCGGTACGGGTCAGGTCACCGATTTCGAACCGGTCACGCGTGGCTTGCAGGTTAACCGTCAGCCGCTGGACGTTCTGGCGATTGAGCCCGACCACGGCCTCGTTCAGGATCACATCCATGTAACCCGCCACGACCTGGCTGAACACGCCGCTCTCGGCCGCGCGGAGGTCCTGCTGTCCGGCCTCGACACGCGTCTTGGCCGCGCGGACCGAATTCTTGATCGCGCCGCCGGCATAGACCGGCACGCCCAGGTTGCCTTGGGTCTGCAGGGCGCGTTCGGGGGCGGTAAAGCTCGATTGGCTCTGCTTGACGAATTCGATGTAGGTGGCCGTGCCGCTGAGCGAAGGCAGGCCCGGCGCGCGCGCAATCGGCACGCCGGCATCAACCGCGCGTTGCTGGGCCCGGGCAGCCTGCAGCGTCGGGTTGGTGTTGTACGCCATGACCAGCGCCTCGCGCAGGTCGTCGGCCCGGGCCGGGGTTGCTGCCAGTCCGATTCCCGCCAGCAGGATTGCCCGCCCAAGCCGCTTGGCCATGCTCAGAAGCTCCACCGTTTGGGTGCGGCGAATTCAGCCAGCACCGGAATGCCCATTTCGGCCAGCGGCAGCAGTGCCAAGGCCCCGGCGGCCTTGCGGCCGGTTGCAAGGCGCGTCACCCCGCGTTCGACAAGGCCCGTTACCAGTCGACCAGCGTCTTGCAGGCGGGCGGCCACGGCATCGGGCAGCAGTTCGATCGCGCCGTCGATCAGGACCAGGCTGTAGCTGCCCTTGGCCTTGCCGGCGGCGGCATCGGCCGCGCTGACTGTGGTCACCTTGGCAACCAGACCCTGCAGCAGGGCAGGCAGATAGCCGCTGCCCGAAGCGACGACGAGCACCGTGTCATCGGCCTGCAGCCCGGCTTCGACCAGCATCCTGCCATGGAACAGCGGAGCGGCCAGGGCATGGCCATCACCCAGCGGGATCGCCCGATCGATATAGGCGTGGGCGCGCGCGGCGGCGGGAACGTGGTCTTCCCGGGCGACGCGGGCAAAGGCTTCGAGCACGGCGGGATCATTGACCCCGCTGGTGCGCAGCTGGCTGTCGATCATGGCGCGACGGGCTGCGGCAAGGTCAGTGCCCGGACGCTCGGCAGTGATAGTCATGATTTAACCCTTCTCGGCGGACTGTATTGCAGAAACAACACAGCATCGCAATCGCCTTGCTTCTAAGCGAAGCGCCGCCCCGCGCCAAGCGCTTTGACGGGACCCCCGTTCCGCGCCTAAAGCGCCCGCAAACAAATCCGTGCGAGGAACCCAGTCCATGACCGAGATGGTGACGATCCGCGAAGAAGACCTGATCGAAAGCGTGGCCGATGCGCTGCAATTCATCAGCTATTTCCACCCGATGGACTATATCCGTGCGCTGGGTGATGCCTACCAGGCCGAGCAGGGCCCGGCCGCCAAGGATGCGATCGCCCAGATCCTGACCAACAGCCGGATGTGCGCCGAAGGCCACCGGCCGATCTGCCAGGACACCGGGATCGTCAACGTCTTCGTCGAATGGGGCCAGAACTGCCGGCTGGAATCGGGCCGGTCGCTGCAGGAAGTGGTCGATGAGGGCGTGCGCCGCGCCTATAACCACCCGGAGAACAAGCTGCGCGCCTCGGTCCTGGCCGATCCGGCCTTCACCCGCCGCAACACCCGCGACAACACGCCATCGGTGCTCCACGTCACCATGGTGCCGGGCAGCAAGGTCAGCATCGATGTCGCGGCCAAGGGCGGCGGCAGCGAGAACAAGTCGAAGTTCAAGATGATGAACCCCAGCGACAATATCGTCGACTGGGTGGTCGAGATGCTGCCGCAGATGGGCGCCGGCTGGTGCCCGCCGGGGATGCTGGGGATCGGCATCGGCGGCACGGCCGAACATTGCATGCTGCTGGCCAAGCAGGCGCTGATGGAGCCGATCGACATGGCCCAGCTGAAGGCGCGCGGGCCGCAGACCGATATCGAGGCGATGCGGATCGAGATCTTTGACAAGGTCAACGCGCTGGGCATCGGCGCGCAGGGGCTGGGCGGGCTTTCGACCATCCTTGACGTGAAGATCATGGACGCGCCGTGCCATGCCGCGTCCAAGCCGGTGGCGATGATCCCCAATTGCGCCGCCACCCGCCACGCGCACTTCACGCTGGATGGATCGGGCCCGAGCTTCCTCGAAAAGCCGAACCTCAAGGAATGGCCCGAAGTCCACTGGACCCCGGACAAGGCCGCCAAGCGCGTCAACCTCGATACCCTGACGGCCGATGAAGTGCGCAGCTGGAAGCAGGGTGACCGGCTGCTGCTCAATGGCAAGATGCTGACCGGCCGCGATGCCGCGCACAAGCGGATCAAGGATATGCTGGCCAAGGGCGAAGCCCTGCCGGTCGAGTTCAAGGGCCGTTCGATCTATTACGTCGGCCCGGTCGATCCGGTGATGGGCGAAGTCGTCGGCCCGGCCGGCCCGACCACGGCGACCCGGATGGACAGCTTTACCGACATGATGTGCGAGCTGGGCCTGTTGACCATGATCGGCAAGGCTGAGCGCGGCCAGGGCGCGACCGAAGTGATCGCCAAGCACAAGGTGGCCTATCTGATGGCGGTCGGCGGCGCGGCCTATCTGGTGGCCCGCGCGATTCGCGAAGCCAAGGTGATTGCGTTTGAAGACCTGGGCATGGAGGCGATCTACGAATTCACGGTCGAGGACATGCCGGTGACCGTCGCGGTCGATAGCGAGGGCAACAATGTCCACCAGCTCGCCCCGCTCGCCTGGAAGGAAAAGATCGCCCGGGAAGGCCTGTTGCCGGCCTGATAGGCTGGCGGCGGCGTTCGACCAATGACGCCCGGGGCTCGACCAAGCCGCTGGCGTCAGGGGCCTTCCTGGCGTTAGGCATGGTTGCAATGGAGCAGACTGTGCCTTCCACGCCGCGCGTGCCGTTCAAGCTGGTGCTGGCCTCGATCGCCGGGGTCTGGCTGGCCTATTTCGCGCTGACCACGCTGCGCGGCTGGCTGGTCGGGCTTGAACTGTTCGACGCCCTGCTGCTGCGGCGCTGCCTGGTAACGGGCGCTTCGATGGCGGTGACCCTGGCGCTCTATCCGCTGGTCCGCCTGCTCGATCCGCGCCCGTTCTGGGTCAAGGTCGGCGCAGTGCTGCTGATGGCCCTGCCCGCTTCGGGCCTGCTGGCCGCGATCAACCAGTCGGTCTTTGCCGATATCGAGAACAAGGTTGTCGCCACGATTGGTGAGCGCGAAGGCCTGCGCATCCGCAGCGACGAGAGCGGCAACCTGCTGGTCGATCCGCTCGACCGCGAGGCCGAGGCCGCCGCCAGCAATGCCCCCCCGCCCGCCGCCGTTCCGGCCCCGTCTGGTGTGGCGCGGCCGGCGATTACCATCGATGCCGAAA
>CAWUNP010000163.1:0-4596 GCA_963923805.1 uncultured Novosphingobium sp.
TTGTGAAACGCGTGCCAGCCGCTCGGCAGGCCAGCCTTCAATCGCATTGGCCCGCTGCGCGACTTGCCCATCGTTTCGAGCAGCAGCCGGGTCGACTCCTCGGAGAGCAGCTCACCCTTGGCGAGCCGGGCCAGGGCCTTGGCCATGCCGGCCGGGGTGGCTCCGTCCATCGGATCGGCCACGTATTTCGCCAGCGCCGCCTCGCGTACTTCCTTGGGCAGGCGCGCGCGGGCCTGTTCGAAATTGCGGCCGGCGGCCAGTTCGGGTGACCAGGTCAGGCCGGCGGCGGCGCTCTGCAACAGGCGCTCGCCCGGGCCGAAACGGATGCCGTCAATCTCGCGGCTTTTCAGGAAGGCACGAATATGGTCCGGCCCGCCGACAGTCCACAGCAGCCGGTCGTTGGCGGTGTTATCCGACAACGACAGCGCGTTCTGCATCAGCAGCTTGACCGGGCGCTCGATCCCGCCCTTGTCAAGCACTTCCCATTGCAGCGGCTGGTTGAACAGGGTCAGGTCTTCTGGCCGGATCTGGATCTGCTGGTCCAGCTTCATCCGGCCACTGTCGACTGCGTCGAGTACCGACATCGAGACCCAGAGCTTCGAGACAGACTGCTGCGGGAAGTGCTGGTCAAGCCGTTCGCCCACCAGCCAGTCACACCCGGCCTTGGTGATGGCGATGCCCACCTGGCCTTCAAAGTTTGCGGCAATGCGGCTCAGCTCGGCCTGCAGGGCTGCGGGCTGGCCAGTGCAATCGGCCTGGAATGGCGGCGGGGTGGGGCGCTTGCCTACGGTGTCCTGGTGCAGCACAAAGGCCGGCGTGCCGCCGCTCGACGTGCCGAACGCATATGAACCAAGCCCGGCCAGCGTCAGCCCGGCAGCTGCTGCGGCAAGCCAGCGGCGCATGCGGCTGCGGCCCTTTCGCACCCCTAGGCGTGCGTTCATGGAGACGGGACTGTTGCGCTGAATAAGCATAGGGTGCGGGCACATTATCCACGGCCCGCCCGCCCGTCGCAAGGCTGTGTGCGGCTTTTTCGTCAGCTGTAGGTCATCGTTTCCAGCGCCCCGAAGCAGGCCAGGGCGCCCGGATCGCCAAAGGGTTGAAGCTGGCTGACAAATACCCCGCCAAGGCCTGCAGCAGGATCGATCCAGTAATAGGAATTGAAGATCCCGGCCCATGCCAGGCTGCCCGGAGAGCGGCCGTGCGGGCCCTGTTCGGGGTTGATCAGGAAGCCCAGGCCCCAGCCGGTGTGCTGATCGGGGAAGGTGTCATAGGGCTGGGCCAGCTGCGGCATGGCCGTGCCCATCCGGCCGGCGCGCAGTGGGTGAACCTGGTCGCGGCTCATCTCGGCGATGCTGGCGGCGCTCAGCACGCGCTTGCCGTCCAGCTCTCCGGCGTTGAGCACCATGCGCACAAACTGGGCATAGTCCGGTGCGGTCGCGGTAATCCCGCCGCCGCCGCCATCAAACTCGCCGCCGCCCAGGTAAACCTCGACTTTCGACAGCACGCCATCGCCGGAACGGACGTGGACCCGCGCGGCATCAGCGGGCAGGCGCTCGCGGAAGGCGGTGCTGGTCATGCCCAGCGGGGCGAACAGATTGGCGGTAAGGTAATCATTGAGCCGCTCGCCCGTCGCCGCTTCGATCGCTAGGCCAACCCAGTCGGTCGCCACCGAATACTCCCAGCGCTCGCCCGGATCGAACATCAGCGGCATGGTCACCGATGCGCGGCTGCCCGGCTTGGGCATGCCCACCGCGCCGAAGTATTGCAGCACTTCGGGGTGGATGAAGAAATAGCCCAGCCCGGCGGTGTGGGTCAGCAGGTGGCGCAGGGTGATTGCACGCGCGGCGGGGCGCAGCTGCGGCTGGCCTGCCGCGTCAAAGCCGGTCAGCACCTGCGGGTTCGCCAGTTCGGGCAGCAATGCGCCCACATCGGCATCCAGATCGAGCCGGCCCTGTTCAACCAGCTGCATCGCCCCGGCCGAAACCAGCGCCTTGGTCATTGATGCAATCTGGCACAGGCTATCCAGCTGCATCGGCGCACCCGTGCTGACATCGGCCAGCCCCAGCGCCTCGGCATGGCGGATCCCGTCACGATCGACGATCAGGCCCACGGCTCCGGGCAGATTGGCCTGGGCAAAGGCGGCGGCAAAGGGTGTGGTCTGGTTCATGGCAATGAAGCTAGCGAGGGCTTGGCCCAAGGGGAAGCATCATTGCAGCGCGCGGGCGGCACGGGTAGGGACGCGGGCATGACTGTGACCACCCGCTTTGCCCCGTCGCCAACCGGCACCCTGCACGTCGGCAATCTCCGCACGGCGCTGCACAACTGGCTGCTGGCGAAACAGGCCGGTGGCCGTTTCCTGCTGCGGATTGACGATACCGATAAGGAACGCAGCCGCGAGGACTATGTCGAGGCAATCCGCGCCGACCTGAACTGGCTGGGGCTGGTTCCCGATGGCGAGGAGCGCCAGTCGGCCCGGTTCGATCTTTACGAGCGGGAATTCCAGAAGCTGGTGGCCGCGGGGCGGGTCTATCGCTGCTATGAAACCGCACAGGAGCTTGAGCTGAAGCGCAAGGTCCTGCTTGGCCGCGGGCTGCCGCCGATCTATGACCGCGCCGCGCTGCAGCTGACCGAAGCAGACCATGCCGCCCGCGAAGCCGGGGGTGAACGCCCGCACTGGCGCTTCAAGCTCGATCACGACCAGCCGATCGAATGGCACGACGGTATTCGCGGTCCACAGCACTTCGATCCGCGTCAGATGTCCGATCCGGTGGTGCGCCGCGCCGATGGCTCGTGGCTCTACATGCTTCCTTCGGCGATCGACGATGTCGACATGGGGATCACCCAGGTCCTGCGCGGGGAAGACCACGTTTCGAACACCGCCGCGCAGGTGCAGATGTTCACCGCGCTCGGCGCAGAGCCGCCCAGGTTTGCGCATGAGGCGCTGCTGGTGGGGGCCGAAGGCAAGCTGTCCAAGCGGCTCGGCTCGCTCGGCATGGCCGAACTGCGCGACAGCGGGATCGAGCCGCAGGCGGTGATCGCACTGCTGGCCCGGCTGGGCACGTCCGATCCGGTCGACCCGGCGCTTGATGTCGCTGAGCTGGCAGCCAGCTTCAACCTTGCCCACTTCGGCCGCGCCCCGGCCCGGTTCGACGATGCCGAGCTGGCCCGCGTCAACGCGGCGATCATCCACCGCTTGCCGTTCGCGGAAGTGGCCGCGCGCCTTCCTGCCGGAATGGATGAAGCCGCCTGGCAGACGATCCGCCCGAACCTCTCCCGGCTGTCAGAGGCGGCGGACTGGTGGCAGGTGGTCACCGGGCCGATCGCCGCACCGGCGCAGTCGGATGAGGACCGCGCTTACCTCTCCGTCGCCGCAGGAGTGCTCGAACAGGTGGGTGCCGATTGGGCCGCACTCACCGCCGCGCTCAAGGAACAGACCGGCCGCAAGGGCAAGCCGCTCTTCCTGCCGCTGCGCCAGGCGCTGACCGGTCAGGACCACGGGCCAGAGATGGCCGCACTGCTGCCGCTGATCGGCAAGGATGCGGCGATCCAGCGGTTGCGCGCTGCCGCCTAGGCCGCAATCTCCACCGTCTGGTCCTCGGCCGCCTCAAGCAGCCGCTTTTCGACTGCTTTCAGCCGCTGTACCCCGTCGACCTTCTCGCTCAGCAGGTCGGTGACGTAAAAGGTGTCGACCGCGCGTTCGCCATAGGTGGCGATGTGGGCGGAGTGGACGATCAGCTTGCTTTCGAACAGGGCGCGGGCGAGGCGGTTGAGCAGGGCGGGGCGATCGCGGGCGCTGACCTCGATCACGGTGAAGCGGTTGCTGGCCTGGTTATCGAACTCCACGCGTGGCGCCACCTCGAAGGCATCGGCACGCGGCCGCGCTAGCGGGCGGGCGGCCAGCTGCGGCACCAGCTTGATCTTGCCGCCCAGCGCATCGCCGATCATCGTCCGGATCCGGGCCAGCTGGCTCTCTTCGGAGAAGGGCCGGCCGAGTGGGTCCTGCACGAGGAAATTGTCGACCGCCGTGCCGTTGCGCGCGGTGTGGATGCGGGCATCGATGATGTTGCCGCCAGCCAGGTGGATGCCCCCGGCGATGCGGTAGAACAGCCCGGCGTGGTCCGCAGCGATCACCGTCACCAATGTGGCCCCGCGCGCGGCATAGTATTCGGTATGCACGTCGAGCGACTTGCCCGCCGCCGCATCCAGCTGGGTCAGGTTCATCGCGATGATGTCATCCGGCTCGGCAATCCAGTAGGCGTCGCTCAGCTGCTTGCCGACCGACTGGACCAGCCCGGCGCGCTTGCCCAGCCGTTCGGCTACGGCGGCCTGCTTGGCGGCGATCCGTTCGGCCCGGCCGTGCTGGACGTGGCCCAGCCGCAGTCGTTCCTCGGCCGCCTCATAAAGCTCGTGGATCAGCTGGCGCTTCCAGCTGTTCCACACGCCCGGCCCGACTGCGCGGATATCGACGATGGTCAGCAGGGCCAGCAAGCGCAGCCGCTCGATCGATTGCACCTGCGCCACGAAATCGGTGATCGTCTTCCAGTCGGCCAGGTCGCGCTTGAAGCTGTCTCTTATACACATCTCCGAGCCCACGAG
>CAWUNP010000164.1:0-4596 GCA_963923805.1 uncultured Novosphingobium sp.
ATCCAGATCGCGCATGAAGGTGGCCGGACGGCCCGACCACAATTGCCGCGCCGGGATGCGCTTGTTGGGCGATAGCAGGCCGCCGGCCGCGAGCATCCCGTCATGCTCGATCACGCAGCCGTTCATGGTCTGGGCGGAAAAGCCGACGAAGCCGCGGTCCTCGATCACCGTGCCATGGATCATCGCCATGTGGCCGATCAGCACATCCTCCCCGATCAGGGTGGGATAGCCGTTCGGATTGCCCGGCATCGGCCCGTCGCAGTGGATCACGCTGCCATCCTGGACATTGGTGCGCGCGCCGATCACCACCCGGCTGACATCGCCGCGAATGACACAATTGTACCAGATCGAGGCGTCCGGCCCGATCTCGACATCGCCGATGATCCGGCAGCCGGGCGCGATGAAAGCGCTGTCATGGATGCGCGGCCGCTTGCCGTGGATTTCCAGGATGGTGATATCGGATCGGATCGGGGCGGTCATCGGTGGCTCCAGGTGCTGCGGGGCAGTTCATAGGTGACATGGGCTGACAGGGGATCATCGGCCGCGAGACGCGGATGGGCAAAATCAAGCGCGGGGCGGTAATGCATGCCCAGCCGCTCCATCACCGCGCGGCTACGCGCATTGCCCACCGCCGTGATCGCCCAGACCGATTCATCGTCATGACGGGTGAAAAACCAGTCGATCGCGGCGCGCGCGGCTTCGGTGACATAGCCCTGCCCCCAGGCGGCACGCGCCATGCGCCAGCCGAACTCGGCCTTGCCCGCCACCGGGCCAACCGTGCCGCGGATCGCGCCGCACCAGCCGATCAATTGCCCGCTATCGCGCTGCTCCAGCGCCCAGAAGCAGTGGCCGTGCTCAGCCTCGATCCCCCGCATCCGGGTAATCAGTGCAGCAACCTCATCCTGCGACATGACCGGCCCCAGCATGGCCATGACGTCAGGATCGCTGCAGATAGCATGGAACGGCGCCAGGTCTTCATCGCGCCACGAGCGCATGACCAGGCGGCCGGTTTCCAGCCGGAACTCAGCCATTCAGCAGGCGCGCCGCGTGGGCGGCATGATAGGTGAGCACACCGGCGCAGCCGGCGCGCTTGAACGCCGTCAGCGTTTCCAGCACCAGCGCATCGCGATCCCCGGCGCCAGCCGCAACGGCGGCTTCGATCATCGCGTATTCGCCGCTGACCTGGTACGCGAAGACCGGGACGCCGAAGGTCTCCTTCACCTTCACGATGATATCGAGATAGGGCAGGCCCGGCTTGACCATCACGCTGTCCGCGCCTTCGAACAGGTCCAGCTCCACCTCGCGCAGGGCTTCCTCGCTGTTGGCGGGGTCCATCTGATAGGTCTTCTTGTCACCCTTCAGCAGGCCGCGGCTACCCACCGCATCGCGGAACGGGCCATAAAAGGCCGAGGCATATTTGGCGGCATAGGACATGATCTGGACATTGGCGTGGCCCGCCCCTTCCAGCGCATCGCGGATCGCGGCGATCCGGCCATCCATCATGTCGCTGGGGGCGATCACGTCAGCCCCGGCGGCAGCCTGGTTAAGGCTCTGTCCGACCAGCACCTCGACCGTGGCATCGTTAAGCACATAACCCGCTTCATCGATCAGCCCGTCCTGGCCGTGGCTGGTATAGGGATCGAGCGCCACATCAGTCAGCACGCCGATCTGTTCGCCGCAGGCCTGCTTGATTGCGCGGATCGCCTGGCACATCAGGTTATCGGGGTTCAGCGCCTCGCGACCGTCTTCGCTGCGCAGTTCGGGCTGGGTATTGGGAAACAGCGCCAGGCAGGGAATGCCCAGCGAAACGGCTTCCTTCGCCCGTTCCACCACCAGATCGACCGACCAGCGCGACACGCCGGGCAGCGAGGCAATCGGCTGTTCGGTGTTGGTCCCGCTGGTGACGAACAGCGGCCAGATCAGGTCAGCCGGGGTCAGCACGGTTTCACGGTGGAGCGCGCGGCTCCAGGCGCTGGCGCGGGTGCGGCGCAGGCGGGTGGCGGGATAGGAACCGGTCATGGAGGCTGCTCTAGGCCGGAGACCGGGGGGCAGCAAGCCCGGTTCTAGCGCAGCGCTGCAACCGCCGGCAGCAGCGCGGCCCCGGGCACGACCGCCTTGAGCGCGGCCATCCTTGCCCGGAAGGCGGCCAGCTCCTTGGCATCGACCTGGTTCGATACGGTAAAGCGGACTGATAGCGGATTGACCTTGGCCCCGTTGCGATAGAGCTCGTAATGCAGGTGCGGACCGGTCGAGAGCCCGGTCGAGCCGACATAGCCGATCACCTGGCCCGCGCGGACGTGGCTGCCCGGGGTCACCGCGATCCGGCTCATGTGCGAATAGCCGGTGCCCCAGCCGCCGCCGTGTTCCAGCTTCACGTGGTTGCCGTGCCCCCCGGCCCAGCCGGCAAAGCTGACCGTGGCATCGCCCACGGCGTAAATCGGCGCGCCCCACGGCGCCCCGAAATCGACCCCGGCGTGCATCCGGGTATAGCCCAGGATCGGGTGGCGCCGGGCGCCGAAGCCCGAGGTGATATGCCCGACCACCGGCATGATCAGGCCAGAGCGCTGCGCGCCCATGCCAGAGGCTTCAAAGAACTGTTCATCGGCACCCCAGCGCAGCAACTGGGCCTTGGGCTTGCCATCACGCTCAACCCCGGCGAACAGGAGATCGCCCACGCTGGTCTCTCCGGTCGCGGCGCGGCGGAACCCGACGATGATGTCAAAAGTATCGCCCGGCTCGATCGCGGTATCGAGGCTGAGATGCCGGTCCAGCACCTGCAGATATTGCTGGATCGCCTCAATCGGCGCCCCGGCCGCCCGGGCCGAACGATAGAGCCCGGCGCCGATCGTACCGCGGATCCGCAGCGGCGTGGTGCTGACCGGAATCGGCTCTGGCCGCAGGACCAGCGCGCCCTTGCTGCGCGTGACATGGAGCCTGAGGTCGAACCGGGCGCGGAACGACACGGCTTCCAGCGGACGGGCCTGACCGGGGGCCGGGCGCCGGCCGAGGGTGAGATCAACCCGGGTGCCTGCTGCAAGCCCGGCGGGATCGACCATGCCGGCGATCAGATCGCGAACCCGCAGGACATCGGCAGACCCAACCCCGGCGCGTGCGAGCAGGTGTTCGAAACTGTCGCCGCTGCCATAGGTGGCCGTCAGCTGCACGGTCGGCGGTTCGGGCACCCGCGCTGCCTGGGTAACCCGCGCGCCCGGCCCGATCCGTAGCCCGCTGGCGGACCCCCGGGCGATCGGCTGAATTGCCTGATGGCGGAAGGTGTCGCGCGCGGCTGCATCAAGCGGCATGGTGGGCGGAACGGCCAGCGAAGAGAAATCGGGCCGGAAGGCCAGCGCCAGCGCGGACAGGGCCAGCAGGGTGACCAGGCCGCGAAACCAGCGGGGCGAACCAATATCCTCGGCCAGATCCGGCGTCAGATCGAGCCGGGCAAGGCGGGCCTCCCAGCCGAGCTGGCGTAGCGCCAGCCGGCGCGCCCACCGGTCAAGCCGGTTGGCGGGACGCGCGGCGCTGGCCTGGGCGGCCCCGCTCAACCGAACCCCGAACGGCTCCACGGCCACCCCGGTTTCCAGCGCTGGGCGCGATATGAACACCAATCTGGCCCCCGGGCAGCTGCAATCGGCAACCGCTCTGCCTGTTCAAGGTTAATCTTCAGCTAAAAACGGGGGTGCCGGGGAATAAGCCTGATGACCATCTTGTCGGCATCCGGTGGCAATGCCACATCTCGCCTCGAAATGGCGCAGACCACCTTTGCCAGGGAAAACCGGACCGGCGACAGCCGGGTAAAGGCCGTGCTGGGCCCGACCAATACCGGCAAGACCCACCTCGCGATCGAGCGGCTCTGCGCCCATTCCTCCGGCGCGATCGGCTTCCCGCTGCGCCTGCTGGCGCGCGAGGTCTATGACCGGGTCTGCGCGATCAAGGGGGCGGACCGGGTTGCCCTGATCACCGGGGAAGAGCGGATCGAGCCCAAACACGCCCGCTGGTTGCTCTGCACGGCCGAAGCCATGCCGGTTTCGGCCGACCTGGCCTTTGTCGCGCTCGACGAAGCGCAACTGGGGGCCGACCGCGAGCGCGGCCATGTCTTTACCGACCGGCTACTCCACGCCCGCGGCCGCGAGGAGACGATGATCCTGGGATCGGCCACGCTCGAACCGATGGTCCGTGCGCTGATCCCGGACGCTGAGATCGTGGGCCGTCCGCGCTTTTCGACCCTGAGCCATGCCGGGGCGCGCAAGCTCTCGCGGATCCCGCCGCGCTCTGCGATCGTCGCCTTCTCGACCGAGCAGGTTTACGCCATTGCCGAAATGCTCCGCCGGTTCCGCGGCGGGGCGGCCGTGGTGATGGGCGCGCTTTCGCCCGAAACGCGCAACCGGCAGGTGGCCTTGTACCAGTCGGGCGAGGTTGACTATCTCGTGGCCACCGATGCCATCGGCATGGGGCTCAACCTGGATGTCCAGCATGTGGCCTTTGCCGGGCTCTCCAAGTTCGACGGGGTGCGTCAGCGCCGCCTGTTCCCGGCGGAAATGGCGCAGATCGCCGGGCGCGCCGGGCGATCTGCGCCATTTCCGCCGGGAACAGGCG
>CAWUNP010000165.1:0-4582 GCA_963923805.1 uncultured Novosphingobium sp.
GTATCGTCGGCAGCGTCAGATGTGTATAAGAGACAGGCGCGACATGGCCCGATTTGGGGAAATGATGCGCTGTGACGGGCATGGCAATGGCGGGCAAATCGTGGCCCGCGAAGCCGTGTCGGCGATAAAGGCTGGCGGCAGCAAGGCGGCCTTTGCACCGGCCGGATACCAGTGGCTGACTGACGGTTCATACACGCGTCAATGGTGGATAATGCCAGAAAATAATGGCGCTTTTTCGGCGCGTGGGATCCATGGCCAGGCGATCTATGTCGACCCCGTGGCAGAGGTGGTGATCGTCCGGTTCGGTTCCCATCCGATCGCCGCCAATGGGGCTTTCGATCCGACCTCTCTGCCTGCCTTCCGCGCGGTTGCCGAGCACCTCTCAAGGGGGTGATTTTCACTTGCGATTAAGGCGCGAATCTTTATAGCCCGCCCCCGCTGCCCCAAGGGGACTTCCAATAACCGCAAGGCAGCCTCGTCTTCGTGTTACCTGGCCGTCAGGCCTATTGGGGGTCCCTTGAGTTGCAGCAGTATCCTGACGCTCTGTCCGTAGTTCGCGCGCTTGCGCCCGAAGAACCGGTCATCCTGAACCGCCCGCACGCCGCCACGCGCGCCGCCCGCTTCTTCGTGGAGAAGTTCCCGGGCAAGTCGCTCTATGCGGTGAAGGCCAATCCCTCGCCGGACCTGCTCAAGGTCCTGTGGGACGCCGGCGTGACCCATTTCGACGTCGCTTCGATTGCCGAAGTGCGGCTGGTCCGTGCCACGCTGCCCGAAGCCGTGCTGTGCTTCATGCACCCGGTGAAAACCCCCGGCGCCATTGCCGAGGCTTACCGCCAGCATGGCGTGCGCGTGTTCAGCCTCGATTCGCAGGAAGAGCTGGAGAAGATCGTAGATGCGACCGAGAACGCCACCGATCTCTCGCTCTGCGTGCGGCTGCGGGTTTCGTCCGACTATTCGGAGCTGAGCCTCGCCTCGAAGTTCGGGGTTGATCTGGCCGATGCCGCGCCGCTGTTGCAGGCCGCGCGTCAGGTGGCAGACAGCCTGGGCATCTGTTTCCACGTCGGCAGCCAGGCGATGACGCCCTTTGCCTATGTTCAGGCGATGGAGCGGGTCCGCGCCGCGATTGTCGACGCTTCGGTCACCATCGACATCATCGATGTCGGCGGGGGCTTCCCCTCGATCTATCCGGGCATGGAACCGCCGCCGCTCGAAGATTACTTCGGCGTGATCCACCGCGCGGCGGAATCGCTGCCGGTGTCCTATTCGTCGGAACTGTGGTGCGAACCCGGCCGTGCGCTCTGTGCCGAATACAATTCGCTGATCGTTCGCGTTGAAAAGCGCCGCGGCAACGAACTCTACATTAACGATGGGGCCTATGGCGCGCTCTATGACGCGGCCCATGTCGGCTGGCGCTTCCCGGTGACGTGCCTCAGCGAGGGCCGCAGCGAGGCGGTAGAGGGCTTTGCCTTCTATGGCCCGACCTGTGACGATGCCGACTATATGGAAGGTCCGTTCCAGCTTCCGGCCGACATCAAGGCTGGCGATTTCATCGAAATCGGCATGCTGGGTGCCTATGGCGCGGCGATGAAGACCGCCTTCAATGGCTTTGGCCAGGCCGAAGCCGTTGGCGCCACTGACGAGCCGATGGCCAGCCTTTATCGCGGTGACCGTTCGGACCCGCGGCAGAGCGACAACGTCGTCAGCCTGCGCTGAACCGGCAAGGCCTGGGAATAGCAAAGGGGCGGGTCACCTCGGTGATCCGCCCCTTCTGCATTTCAGCAAACTGACTGGTTCGCTCAGGCCGCGAGCTTGAGCTCAAGCCGTTCCCAGATTTCGACCAGCGCTTCGGTCAGCGCGGTCATCATCGCTTCGGTATGGGCCGGGCCCGGCGTGAAGCGCAGGCGCTCGGTCCCGCGCGGGACGGTCGGGAAGTTGATCGGCTGCACATAGACGCCGTATTCGGCCAGCAGGATATCGCTGATCTGCTTGGCGCGGACCGGATCGCCCACCATCAGCGGCACAATATGCGTCGTGCTGGGCATGACCGGCAGGCCGGCAGCGGCGAACGACTGCTTGAGGAAGGCGGCGGCGGCCTGCTGGCCATCACGCTCCACGCTCGACTGCTTGAGGTGCCGTACCGAAGCCAGCACGCCCGCAACCAGCACCGGCGAGAGCGAGGTGGTGAAGATGAAGCCCGGCGCATAGGACCGGATCACGTCGATGATCTTGGCATCGGCCGCGATATAGCCGCCCATCACGCCAAAGGCCTTGCCCAGCGTGCCCTCGATGATGGTGATGCGGTGGGCGGCTTCATCCCGCTCGGAAATGCCGCCGCCGTGCGCGCCGTACATGCCCACGGCGTGCACCTCGTCGATATAGGTCAGCGCGTTGTACTTGTCGGCCAGATCGCAGATTGCGTGGATCGGGGCGACATCGCCGTCCATCGAATAGACGCTTTCGAAGGCGATCAGCTTGGGCAGGGCCGGGTCGGTTTCGGCCAGCAGCTGCTCAAGATGCTCAACATCGTTGTGACGGAACACCCGCTTTTCCGCGCCCGAATTGCGGATGCCGGCGATCATGCTGGCGTGGTTGAGCTCGTCCGAGAAGATCACGCAGCCCGGCAGGATCTTGGCCAGGGTCGAAAGCGTGGCATCGTTGGAGACATAGCCCGAGGTGAACAGCAGGGCGCTGTCCTTGCCGTGCAGACCGGCCAGCTCACGCTCAAGATCGACGTGGTAATGGGTGTTGCCGCCAATGTTGCGCGTGCCGCCCGAACCGGCGCCAACATCGTGCAGCGCCTCTTCCATCGCGGCGATCACCTTGGGGTGCTGGCCCATCGCGAGGTAATCGTTGGAGCACCAGACGGTGATCGGCTTGGGGCCATTGTGCCCGGCAAAGCAGCGGGCGTTGGGATAGGCGCCCTTGTTGCGCAGGATGTCGATGAAAACCCGATAGCGGCCTTCAGAATGGAGCCGGTCAATCGCCTGGTCGAAAATCTGGTCGTAGTTCACTAGCGGGTTCCGCTTGCTGCTTTCGCGCGCCTCTACCGCAACCGCTGGTCCCGCGCCAGCAACTTATTGCCGGAAATGCGTGGTCCGCTCACAGCACTGCGCGGCGATCAAGCCCGTAGTCGGCCAGGGTGCGGGCCAGCGATGCCAGGTCCGGCTCATCGCGGGTGAACAGCGCAAGGTCGGCGGCACAGCGCGCCATGGGCTGGCCGTCGGTCAGTCGCCTGATCCGGCGGGCTATTCCGGCGGCGCCGTGAACAAAGCCGGTGCCGGGCCCGAAGGCGACGGAAAGCTCGGCCTCGATCAGCGGGAAGTGGGTGCAGGCCAAAACGACCGTGTCGATCGCCTCGCCGTCCGCCTGCTCACGCAAGGCCAGGGCGGCCCGCTGGTAAATGGCTGGATCAACCGCCTGCCCGCGCAGCTTGGCCTCGGCCGCATGGACCAGTTCGGGCGCGGCCGCCCGCAGCAGGCGCTTGCCCTGCGCAAACTCCGCCTCAAGCCGGTCAACATAGGGCTGGCGGATCGTTGCCGCCGTGCCGAGCAGACCGATCACGCCGCTGCGGGTCTGTTCCGCCGCGGGCTTGATTGCCGGGACCGTGCCGACGATCGGGATCTCCAGCACATCGCGGACCATGCCAAGCGCAATGGTCGAAGCGGTGTTGCAGGCGATGCAGATCAGGCGCGGGCGGAACCGCTCGGCCATCCGCCCCAGCAGGCCGCAAACCCGCGCCGCCACTTCGGCTTCGGTCTTGGGGCCATAGGGCAGGCCGCCATTGTCAGCCGCGTAGATCACCGGGGCCGCGGGCAAGAGCTGGCGCACTTGTGCCAGCACCGACAGCCCGCCAACCCCGGAATCAAACAGCAGTATCGGGGCAGCAGGATCGATTTCGGACATATTGCTCCAGGCTGGTCTTGCCGTTGAGCCGCGCTTGTAGCTACGATCAGGCGGAAAAGGGAAGGGATCGTTCAAATGGAAAGCCTTATCGCACTGGCGCTGGGTTATGCGCTTGGTTCAATCCCCTTCGGCCTGATCCTGACCAGCCTGTCTGGTGCGGGTGACCTGCGCGCAATCGGCTCTGGCAACATCGGCGCAACCAACGTGCTGCGCACCGGGCGCAAGGGCATCGCCGCGGCCACCCTGCTGCTCGATCTGCTCAAGGCGCTTAGCGCCGTGCTGCTGGCCCGGCATTTCTGGCCGGGGCATGAGGCGCTGGCCGCGCTGGGCGCGATCCTGGGGCATTGCTTCCCGGTCTGGCTGCGGTTCAAGGGCGGGAAGGGCGTCGCTTCGATGATGGGGGCCTCGCTCGGGCTCGCCTGGCCGATTGGGCTGGCCTATGCCGTCACCTGGCTGGGCCTCTTGGCGATTACCCGGATTTCCTCGCTGGCCGGACTGACGGCTGCGCTTGTTGCACCTGTTGCTGCCTGGTGGCTGGGTCATGACGATTACGCGCTAGTGCTGGCCGCGATCGCCGTGCTCGTGCTGGTGCTCCACCGCGGCAATATCCAGCGCCTGCTGGCTGGCACGGAACCTGTCTCTTATACACATCTGACGCTGCCGACGATACTCCTTGTGT
>CAWUNP010000166.1:0-4568 GCA_963923805.1 uncultured Novosphingobium sp.
CGCCGGAAAAGACCCGCCGCAACTGAGGCAGCACAAACAAACAAGGCGGGCCTGGCAACGGGCCCGCCTTTTTGCATAGCCAGGCCAGGTCAGCCCTTGAGCGCGACCACTCCGCCGGTCGAGCCGAAACCACCGGCACCGCGGGCCGTCTCGTCCAGCGACTGGACTTCAACCCAACCGGCCCGCGTGACCGGCGCCAATACCAGCTGCGCCACCCGGTCCCCGCGGCGGATCGCGAAGTCTTCGCTGCCATGATTGATCAGGATAACCTTCAGCTCGCCGCGATAGTCGCTGTCGATCGTGCCGGGGGTATTGGGCACCGTGATCCCGTGCTTCAGCGCCAGACCAGATCGCGGCCGGACCTGGATTTCAAAGCCATCCGGGATCGCCATGGCCAGCCCGGTGGCTACGGCATGGCGCGCACCCGGCGCGATGGTCACATCCTCGGCCGAGACGACATCCATCCCGGCCGCGCCCGCCGTGGCATAGACCGGCAGGTCCAGCCCTTCGCCATGCGGCAGGCGCATCACGGCGACGGGAACTTCACGGCCACGATCAGGCGTTAAGGGCATTGGCAATCCTTTCAACGAGGGCAGCAGCCACCGCCTCCTTGGGCAGTTCGGGCAAGTGGTCAACGCCCGCGCTTGAAACGATGTGGACGCGGTTCATGTCTCCACCCATCACATTGCCCGAAACGTCGTTCGCCACGATCCAGTCGGCACCCTTGCGGGCGCGCTTTTCGGTGGCGTGGGCCAGCACCTGCTCGGTCTCGGCCGCAAAGCCGACCACCAGCGCGGGGCGGCGGTCGCTGGCAGCAACTGTCGCCAGAATATCGGGGTTTTCGGTCAGCCGCAGGGCGGGCGGCGTGGCTCCGCGCTTCTTCATCTTCTCGGTCGCGCAATCCTCGGTCCGCCAATCGGCTACGGCGGCCACCATCACGGCACAATCGGCCGGCAAGGCGCGGTCAACCGCAGCAGCCATTTCGCGTGCAGTTTCAACATCGATCCGGTCCACCCCGACGGGGGTTGGCAGGTTAACGGGGCCCGCCACCAGCGTCACCCGCGCCCCGGCCCGCGCGGCCGCAGCAGCAATCGCAAAGCCCTGTTTGCCGGACGATCGGTTGGCAATGTAGCGCACGGGATCGATCGGCTCGTGCGTTGGTCCCGCCGTGATCAGGATATGCCGGCCATTGAGCGGGCGATGATCCGCTTCGGCGGCAAAGTCTGGCTGGCCGGCCAGCGGATCGCCCTTGCCGGCGCCAAGGGCCTGCCAGATCGCCGCTGCCACGGCCTCCGGTTCGGGCAGGCGACCGGGCCCGAACTCGCCGCAGGCCATCGGCCCTTGATCCGGATCCAGGACGGTGACACCGCGCTGGCGCAGCGTGGCCACGTTGACCCGCGTGGCGGCGTGTTCCCACATCCGCACGTTCATCGCCGGGACCGTCATCACCGGCTTGTCGGTCGCCAGCAGCAGCGTCGTCGCCAGGTCATCGGCAATCCCGTGGGCCATCTTGGCCATCAGGTCGGCCGTTGCCGGACAGACCACGATCAGGTCCGCCTGCCGCGAAAGCTGGATATGCCCCATCTCGACCTCGTTCTTGAGGTCCCACAGGCTGGTGTGAACCGGGTTCTCGCTCAACGCGGCAAGGGTCATCGGGGTAACGAACTGCGCGCCGCCATTGGTCAGCACGCAAGTAACGTCACCGCCTTGCTTGCGGATCAGCCGCACCAGCTCGCACGATTTGTAGGCCGCAATCCCGCCGCCAATCACCAAGAGAATCCGTGGTCCAGTCATGGCGACCAGCTTGTGCAATGCCCGATCCCCCCGCGCAACAGCCTTTGCTTTATTGGCAAGGCTGAGGCACACAGCCCCAAATTGTCAAAACGGGGGAGTTTAATACCATGCGTCTGATCCTGACTGCCATCCTGTTCCTGTTCGGCCTGTTCAACCTGCTGCTGGGAATCGGCTTCTTCCTGGACCCGATCGGGCTGGGGACCACCTTCAACCTGGCGCCGATGGGCGTGGGCGGCATGGCCGTGCTGCGCGCCGATATGACCGCCTTCTTCCTCGTCGCCGGGGGCTGCCAGCTGTGGGGCGGGTGGAAGCGCAACGGCGATCTGCTGCTGGTCCCGGCACTGCTGTTCGGGATTGCCTGCACCGGCCGCGCCGTCAGCGCCGCGCTGGACGGCACCTATGCCGGCTTCGCCATGCCCATGGCGGTGGAAGCCGTTCAGGTGATCCTGGCAATCGCCGCCTGGCGCGTGCTGCCGCATCACCGCATCAGCGAAATCGCCGGCTAGGCCCGCACCCAGAACACCGCGCCCATCGCCAGGTAGGCGATCAGGAACGCCAGACTGTCGATCACGGTCTGGCGGCGCGGTGCGCCATCGCGCAGCCGGGTGAGCCACAGCGCCGGGATCACGAAGGCCAGCGCCAGCCCGCCCGATTGCATGAAATAGAGCTGCGGCTTGGCCGCCAGCTTCTCGGCGCCGATCCGGGCGAGCGCATGGCCGAGCATCAGCGCGGGAATCCAGCACAGCACCAGCCATAGCGGCACCAGGCGCAGTATCGCGGCGCGGGGCAGTCCGCCGAAGGCCAGCGACAGGACGGCCCCTGCAGCAATCCCGGCCCAGACTATGCCCGTCCAATCCATCGCACCCATCACCTCACTCCCACTCAAGGCGGGCCACATGGCCCAGCGGAGCCGCCATCCAATCCCGTGCAAAAGCGCTGATTTCGGCCCGGATCGCTTGAACCTGCGCCGCATCGAACGCGGGCAGCGGCACGTGCGACGTTTCGCAGGCCACCTTTGCCATTGCGATCAGGTCTTCCGCAGCACCCGTGCTGCCGCTCCACTGGTCGGCCTCGAAGCATTCGACCAACCGCTCCGCCTGGAGCAGTTCAACGATGGACTCATCCGGCACCCGATTGCGTGATGCGCTGGCGTGGCCGGCGTCCTTCGCGATCCCGGCGACCGCTTCCGGGTGATTACCGGCGGCAACCATGCCCCAGAAGGCCGTCTTCAGGCCCAGTGTGCGTTCGACAAAGACGTGGATGGCATCATGCGGAATGAAGCCCTTCTTGGGGAAGGTCGTCTCCATACGCGGCGCGCCAGCCCGATCGATCGCGATCCGGTCTTCGCTCGCCCCTTTGGTGATCGTGATCTCCATCCGCTTTCCCTAGCACTTTCCGGCCATGCAGTGTAAGGGCCCGGCCCGATGGCGATTGAACTTCCCGACCAGAAGCGCGTGGGCATGGTCAGCCTTGGCTGCCCGAAAGCGCTGGTCGATTCCGAACGGATCCTGACCCGGCTGCGCGCCGATGGCTATGCGATGAGCCCCGACTATGCCGGGGCCGATGTCGTGCTGGTCAACACTTGCGGCTTCCTCGATTCGGCCAAGGAAGAAAGCCTCGCCGCGATTGGCGAGGCGATCGCCGAAAACGGCCGCGTGATCGTGACCGGCTGCATGGGTGACGAGGCGGAGACGATCCGCGCCCGCTTCCCGCAGGTGCTCGCGGTTACCGGCGCGCACCAGTATGAAGCGGTGGTAGAGGCGGTGCACGAAGCGGCGCCGCCGTCGCAGGGGCCGTTCATTGACCTGATCCCGCAACTGGACGTCAAGCTGACCCCGCGGCACTACAGCTATCTCAAGATTTCAGAGGGTTGCAATCACGCCTGCGCCTTCTGCATCATCCCGCAACTGCGCGGCAAGCTGACCAGCCGCCGGATCGATGCCGTGCTGCGCGAGGCGGAAAAGCTGGTCGCGGCCGGCACCAAGGAACTGCTGGTGATCAGCCAGGATACCTCGGCCTATGGGGTCGATATCCGGCACGAAAGCCGCCAGTGGAAAGACCGCGAGGTTCGCGCCCATATGACCGATCTGGCCCGCGAACTGGGCCAGTTGCGCACGGCTGACGGCCAGGCGCCGTGGGTGCGGCTGCATTACGTCTATCCCTATCCGCACGTCGATGCGGTGATCCCGCTGATGGCGGAGGGCCTGCTGACGCCCTACCTCGACATTCCATTCCAGCACGCCAGCCCCAATGTGCTGAAGGCGATGAAGCGCCCGGCCAACGAGGCCAAGGTGCTGGAACGGCTGCAATCCTGGCGCGAGATCTGCCCGGACATCGCGGTGCGATCCTCCTTCGTGGTCGGCTTCCCGGGTGAGACCGAGGCCGACTTCCAGTACCTGCTCGATTGGCTTGACCAGGCCCAGCTCGATCGCGTCGGTGCTTTCCGGTTTGAACCGGTCGCCGGTGCGGCCGCCAATGACCTGCCGGGCGCCGTGCCTGAAGAGGTCAAAGAAGAGCGCTATGCCCGGATCATGGCCAAGACCGCCGCGATCAGCGCCGCCAAGCTCCAGGCGAAGATCGGCCGGATCCTGCCGGTGATCATCGATGCGGTGGGGGAACCCGATGAAGACGGCGATATCGGCGCGACCGGACGGTCACAGGCCGATGCGCCCGAAATCGACGGCGCCGTCCACCTGCGCGAGGTGCCGGCCAGCCTGCAGGCGGGCGATATCGTTCAGGTTGCGATCGAAGATGCCGACGAACACGATCTGTTC
>CAWUNP010000167.1:0-4558 GCA_963923805.1 uncultured Novosphingobium sp.
GCAGCGCCTTGAAGGCATTCGAGCGCGGCCGCAGGGTCGATCCGGTCAGGGTGTAACGCCGGCTCATGATCACGGCCATGTTGAGTTCGGCCTGCATCCCGCCCTGCACGGCAATGGTCACATGTCGACCGTCTTCCTTCAGGCAGCGCAGGTTGCGGGCAACATAGTCTCCGGCCACCATGTCGAGCACCAGGTCGACCCCCTGCCCGCCGGTGATCCGGGCAACCTCTTCCACAAAGTCACTGGCCTTGTAGTCGATCGCATGGTCGGCCCCGATCTTCAGCGCGGCCGCACACTTTTCCGGATCGCCGCAGGTGACGATCACGGTCAGGCCAAAGGCCTTGCCCAGCATGATCGCCATGGTGCCGATTCCGCTGGTGCCGCCATGAACCAGGATCGTTTCGCCTTCTTTGGCCCAGCCGCGCTCGAACACGTTGTGCCAGACGGTGAACAGCGTTTCCGGCAAGGCCGCCGCCTGATCCAGCGGCATTTCGGCCGGAACCGGCAGACAGTGATCGGCCATGGCCAGGCAGTATTCGGCATAGCCGCCGCCCGATACCAGCGCGCAGACCTGCTGACCCAGCATGACCTGATCGACGCCGGCACCGAGCGCGACCACTTCACCGGCCACTTCCAGTCCGGGAATGGGGGAGGCGCCCGGCGGGGGCGGATAGAGCCCGCGGCGCTGGACCACGTCGGGCCGGTTGACCCCGGCAAAAGCCACCTTGATCAGGACCTGCCCCTCACCCGGATTCGGCACCGGCAGGGTCTGCGGCTGCAACACCTCTGGCCCGCCCGGTGTTTCAAAACCGATCGCAGTCATGGTTGCGGGCAGCGTTTCAGTAGCGTTTCCGGTCATTTGACCTTTTCCTGTTGGCATTGGGCGGGCGGATACCGCCTAGCCTTAGGCCGTGTTGACAGCAAGCACAGGAAGTTCGAATTTAACTGCACGATGGACGAAGACGATCGCCCCCGGACGCGCAACGATGCCGCCAGCCAGCTGGCGCTCGAACCGCTGGACCGCCTCTCGCACGACGAACTGGGTGAGCGGATTGCGCTGCTTGAGGCCGAGATTGCGCGGATCAAGCTGCACCGTGACAAGGTTTCAGCCCATCGGGCCGCAGCCGAGGCCCTGTTCAAGCCGCGGACGACATGATTTTCGGGATGCCCCTTCGCAGGCGCGATACGGCATCCCATATAGGTCTGGTTAAACATCCGTGTTCATACTCTTCGGTTACCGAAGGGTCACTCCATCTGTGGGAAGGCTTCTAAATGCCAAGTTTCGCCCAGAGCCTTGAAAAGACGCTGCACAGCGCGCTCGCCAATGCGTCAGAGCGCAGCCATGAATATGCGACTCTGGAACACCTGCTGCTCGCCCTGATCGACGATCCGGACGCGGCCCAGGTGATGCAGGCCTGCGGCGTGGAACTGGCCGAACTGGGCGAAGTGGTGCGCCAGTACCTTGACCAGGAATACCAGAGCCTCAAGACCGAGGAACAGGGTGATCCGACCCCGACTGCGGGGTTCCAGCGGGTGATCCAGCGCGCGATCCTGCACGTCCAGTCGAGCGGCAAGGACACGGTCACCGGCGCCAACGTGCTGGTGGCGCTGTTTTCCGAACGCGATTCCTATGCCGTCTATTTCCTGCAGCAGCAGGACATGAGCCGGCTCGATGCGGTCAGCTTCATCAGCCACGGCATCGGCAAGGGCGGCAAGCGGATCGAGGACAAGAGCCCGCGCGGCACCGAAAGCGAAAACCCGGCCCAGGAAGAAAAGGCTGCGGCCAAGGACGCCAAGAAGGAAAGCGCGCTTGACCAGTTCTGCGTGAACCTCAACGAGAAGGCGCTGGCTGGCAAGGTCGATCCGCTGATCGGCCGCGGGCCGGAAGTGGACCGCACGATCCAGATCCTGTGCCGCCGTTCGAAGAACAACCCGCTCTATGTGGGCGATCCGGGCGTAGGCAAGACCGCCATTGCCGAGGGCCTGGCCCGCAAGATCGTCGAAGGTGAAGTGCCGGAAGTCCTCAGCGAGGCGGTGATCTACAGCCTCGACATGGGGGCGCTGCTGGCCGGCACGCGCTATCGCGGCGATTTCGAGGAGCGGCTCAAGCAGGTCGTCTCCGAACTCGAAAAGATGCCGCATGCGGTGCTGTTCATCGATGAAATCCACACCGTGATCGGCGCCGGGGCCACCAGCGGCGGGGCGATGGACGCCTCCAACCTGCTCAAGCCGGCGCTGAGCGGGGGGACGATCCGCTGCATCGGTTCGACCACTTACAAGGAATTCCGCAACCACTTCGAAAAGGACCGCGCGCTGCTGCGCCGGTTCCAGAAGATCGACGTGAACGAGCCGACGGTTGAGGACACGATCAAGATCCTGAAGGGGCTGCGCACCGCCTTCGAAGACCATCACAAGGTCAAGTACACGCCCGACGCGATCAAGACCGCGGTTGAACTGTCAGCGCGCTACATCAATGACCGCAAGCTGCCCGACAAGGCGATCGACGTGATCGACGAAGTGGGCGCGATGCAGATGCTGGTCCCGCCGAGCAAGCGCAAGAAGACCATCACCGCGCGCGAGATCGAGGCGGTGATCGCCACAATGGCGCGAATCCCGCCCAAGTCCGTTTCTTCCGATGACCGCACCGCGCTGGAGCATCTTGAGCGCGATCTGAAGCGCGTGGTGTTCGGCCAGGACAAGGCAATCGAGGTGCTGAGCTCGGCCATGAAGCTGAGCCGCGCCGGGCTGCGCGATCCGGACAAGCCGATCGGCTCGTTCCTGTTCTCGGGCCCGACCGGCGTCGGCAAGACCGAGGTTTCCAAGCAATTGGCCGAGATTCTGGGCATCCCGATCCAGCGCTTCGACATGTCCGAATATATGGAACGCCATTCGGTCAGCCGCCTGATCGGCGCGCCTCCGGGCTATGTCGGCTATGACCAGGGCGGCCTGCTGACCGATGCCGTGGACCAGCAACCGCACTGCGTGCTGCTGCTCGACGAAATCGAGAAGGCCCACCCGGACCTGTTCAACATCCTGCTGCAGGTGATGGATAACGGCCGCCTGACCGATCACCACGGCAAGACGGTCGACTTCCGCAACGTGATCCTGATCATGACCACCAATGCCGGTGCCAGTGACATGGCCAAGCAGGGGATCGGGTTCGGCGACGTGTCCAAGGCCGATGCCGGGGATGAAGCCGTGAAACGGATGTTCAGCCCGGAATTCCGTAACCGGCTCGATGCGATCGTGCCCTTTGCCTACCTGGGCAGCGAAGTGATCGCCCGCGTGGTCGACAAGTTCGTGCTCCAGCTGGAACTGCAGCTGGCCGATCAGAACGTCCACATCCAGTTCGATGGTGATGCCCGCAAGTGGCTGGGCGAGCGCGGCTATGACAAGCTCTATGGCGCGCGCCCGATGGCGCGGCTGATCCAGGAGAAGGTCAAGCAGCCGCTGGCCGAGGAACTGCTGTTCGGCAAGCTGCGCCACGGCGGCGAGGTCCACGTTTCGGTGAAGGACGCGGCGCTAGCCTTCGAGCTGACCCCGGCCCCGCCCAAACTGCCCAAGGGCAAGGCCGCCAAGCCAGCGGCCAAGCGCAAGGGCAAGACCGCGCCCGAGCCGAGCAACGACAGCACCGAAAGCGATTGATCGCGGTCAATGCGCAGGATTCGGCAGCCTGTCAGCGAGCAGGCTGCCGAATTTCGTTTGCGGAGCCGAACCGATGAGCGCTGATACTGCCGAAGCCCCCGCGAAGAGTCCCTTCGAGCGCGTGGGCGGCCATGCGGTGATGCGGGCCATTACCGACCGGTTCTATGACCTGATGGACCAGGACCCGGCCTATGCCGAACTGCGGGCGATCCACGCTGCGGACCTGACCGAGATGCGCGCCCAGTTGCCGCTGTTTCTGGCCGGGTGGGCCGGCGGGCCGCGTGACTGGTTCGAAGCCAATCCCGGCAAATGCATGATGAGCGCGCACGGCGGCATCCCGATCACCCGCGCCACCGCCGGGCAATGGACCGAGGCCATGACCCGGGCGATTGCCGAAGTCGAAGTGGCCGACCGCGATATCGCCGATGCGATGACCGACGTGCTGAGCCGCATGGCCAAGGGCATGGCGCGGGACTGAACCCTGGCATGAACGCGATCGACCGCGCGCGCCGAAGCCTCGCCGTTGCCGCCGCAGCGCTGGCGGGCTTTGTCGATGCGGCGGGGTTCCTCTGCGCCAGCGGCTATTTCGTCTCGTTCATGTCGGGCAATACGACCCGGCTGGGCGTGGACCTGGTGTTCGCGCCGCACCGGGCGATCGTTCCGGCGGCGCTGATCGCGGGCTTCGTGCTGGGCGTCTTCATCGGCGCACTGCTAGCGGCAAGGGCCGGATCGCAACGCAAGGCCGCCGTGCTGGGACTGGTCACGGCCTTGCTGCTCGCCGCCAGTGCGGCGCACATGGCGGGAGCAACAACAACCATGCTGGCCTGCCTGGTCCTGGCCATGGGTGTGCTCAACAACACCTTCCAGCGCGATGGCGAGGTTTCGGTCGGACTGACCTACATGACCGGCGCGC
>CAWUNP010000168.1:0-4552 GCA_963923805.1 uncultured Novosphingobium sp.
CGCTTTACCGCGCGACCAGCCTTGAAAGCGCCGCCATCGCGGCTGCCACGGCGCCCAACATGGCAACCGCGATGGCGGCGCTTTCAAGGCTGGTCGCGCGGTAAAGCGCAGACTTGCTGAAGAACTTCATACGTTTTGCCCCTTAATCTTGATCCGGAGAATGTCCGGATAAGCTCGGTTTTGGCGCCCTTGTTGAAGGGATCGCCTATCTGGCCACAAAGCTGTAGCCGATAGACTCTCCTGAAATACCCGTTCGGGCCATGCAATTTAGAATTAAGGCGAGGTCCAATTTCCGGAAGGCTTGTTGTCATTTTACAACACGGCCGTCCGGACTGTCCGAAAACCCCGCCGCGGCAATCGGCGATGCGTGCTTGACGCTCTGCCAGCGCAACCTTAATCGATCGATTAAATGACCCCGAAGAAAAGGAATCGGATTCATGGCAACTGCTTATATTGTTGACGCAGTGCGGACCGCCGGCGGGCGCCGCGGCGGCCGTCTGGCCGGTGTCCACCCGGTTGATCTGGCCGCGCATACGCTGGATGCGCTGGTCCAGCGGACCGGGGTTGATCCTGCGGCGGTTGACGATGTGATCATGGGCTGCGTCAGCCAGGGCGGGCAGCAGGCCGGGCAGGTCGGCCGCAATGCCGTGCTCGCTTCGAAGCTGCTGCCGCAATCGACCCCCGCGGTGACGATCGACCGCCAGTGCGGTTCTTCGCAGCAGGCGATCCAGTTCGCCGCCCAGGCCGTGATGAGCGGGACCCAGGACGTGGTAATCGCCGCCGGGATCGAAAGCATGACCCGCGTGCCGATGGGCTCAACCGCGATCTTCCACATGAAGGAAGGCCTTGGAAACTATAAGTCGCCGGGCCTTGAAGAAAAGTACCCCGGCGTGTCCTGGTCGCAGTTCATGGGTGCCGAGATGATCGTCAAGAAGCACGGCTTCACGAAGGACCAGCTCGATCAGTTCGCGCTCAACAGCCACCTGCGCGCCAAGGCCGCGACCGAGGCCGGGGCCTTCAAGAACGAGATCGTGCCGATCGAGATTGAAACCCCCGAAGGCAAACAGTGGCACATTGTTGACGAAGGTATCCGCATGGACGCCACTCTGGAAGGCATCGCCGGGGTCAAGCTGCTGTCCGAAGGCGGTTCGCTGACGGCTGCGACCTCCAGCCAGATCTGCGACGGCTCCTCGGCTGCCCTGGTCGTTTCGGAAGAAGCGCTGAAGCGTTACAACCTTACCCCGCTGGCCCGCGTTCATACCCTGACCGTGACCGCTGGCGATCCGGTGATCATGCTGGAAGAGCCGCTGTTCGCCACTGACAAGGCGCTGGCCAAGGCCGGCCTAAAGATCGGCGATATCGACCTTTACGAAGTCAACGAAGCCTTCGCTTCGGTGCCGATGGCCTGGCTGAAGCACACCGGGGCCGATCCCGAAAAGCTCAACGTCAATGGCGGCGCGATCGCGCTGGGGCACCCGCTGGGCGCTTCGGGTACCAAGCTGATGTCGACCCTGCTCCATGCGCTCAAGGCGCGTGGCGGCAAGTATGGCCTGCAGACGATGTGTGAAGGCGGCGGTGTTGCCAACGTTACCATCGTCGAAATGGTCTGAACCAATCCTGCATATCGCTAACGGAGAACTCTGAAATGAAGCTCGACAACACTGTTGCCGCCGTCGTGACCGGTGGCGCCTCGGGTCTTGGTGCCGCTACTGCCCGCGCGCTGGCTGCCAAGGGCGTCAAGGTCGCGATTTTCGACCTGCAGGAGGAAAAGGGCAAGGCCATGGCTGCCGAAATCGGCGGCCTGTTCTGCGAATGCAACGTCACCGATGACGCTTCGGTCGATGCGGCTTTTGCCAAGGCCCGCGAAGCCCACGGGCAGGAGCGGATCTTGGTGAACTGCGCCGGTATCGGCAATGCAATCAAGACTGCCAGCCGCAGCAAGGAAGATGGCTCGATCAAGCACTTCCCGCTCGATGCCTTCAACTGGATCGTCCAGATCAACCTGGTCGGCACTTTCCGCTGCATCGCCAAGTCGGCTGCCGGGATGATGACGCTGGAGCCGCAGGAAGACGGTGATCGCGGCGCGATCGTTAACACCGCTTCGGTGGCGGCTGAAGACGGCCAGATGGGTCAGGCCGCCTATTCGGCCTCGAAGGGCGGTGTGGTCGGCATGACCCTGCCGATCGCCCGTGACCTTGCCGGCGAGAAGATCCGCGTCAACACCATCCTGCCGGGCATCTTCGATACCCCGCTGCTGGCCGGTGCCCCGCAGAACGTGCGCGATGCGCTGGGCGCTTCGGTGCTTAACCCCAAGCGCCTCGGCAATCCCGATGAATATGCCAACCTCGCCATGTGCATGATTGAGAATGGCTATTTCAACGGCGAAGATGTCCGCCTTGACGGCGGCATCCGCATGATGCCGCGTTAAGCAAACGAGAGCCCCCGCGCAGGCGGGGGCCTCAGGCCTGAGACCCCCGCCTGCGCGGGGGCTCTCGGGCTGGTTTCCGGGAAAGGGGATTGAGCATGGGCTATTCGCAGATCGACCTTCACATTGCCGAGGGGATCGCGACCCTCACGCTCAACCGGCCGGAGAAGATGAACGCCTTTACCGGCACGATGATGAACGAAATCATCGATGCCATGGACCGCACCGATGCTGATGACAGCGTGCGAGCGGTGATTTTTACCGGGGCTGGTGACCGCGCGTTCTGCGCCGGGGCTGACCTTACCCCGGAAGATGGCCGCGCCGTCTTTGCCGATGCGGCCCCGGTTGAAGATCTCTCCGATCCCCGCGTCCGTGATGGTGGCGGGCTGCTGACCCTGCGGCTGTTCCAGTCCAAAAAGCCGCTGATCTCCGCCTGCAACGGCGCGGCTGTGGGCGTGGGCGTGACCATGCAGCTGCCGATGGACATCCGCCTGGCCAGCGACAACGCCCGCTTTGGCTTTGTCTTCGCGCGCCGCGGGATCGTGCCGGAAGCCTGCTCCAGCTGGTTCCTGCCCAAGATCGTCGGGATCAACCAAGCACTCGAATGGTGCATGACCGGCCGCATCTTTGGCGCGGAAGAAGCCCACAAGGCGGGTCTGGTCCGTTCGGTCCACGCGCCGGGTGAACTGATCGATGCCGCGCGCGGCCTAGCGCGCGAGATTGCCGACAACACCTCGGCCGTCTCGGTCGCTATGACCCGGGCCATGCTGTGGCGCATTCCTTCGGGCGCGCACCCGATGGACGCGCACAAGGTGGACAGCCGGGCGATCTACCGCCTTTCGAAAGGGGCCGACGCGCAGGAAGGTGTGCAAAGCTTCCTGGAAAAGCGCCGGCCCGCCTTTCCGCTACGGGTTTCGAGCGATATGCCCGATTTCTATCCTTGGTGGGGAGAGGAGCCGCCCTTCGCATGAGCCAGTCGCCAGCGCCTGAACAAGCCGATGCGCCAGAAGGCGCACGTGAACTGCTGCTGCATACGGCCTCGACGATCATGCGCGAGGGCGACATCGTCGATATCTCGCTGTCGGAACTATCCCTGCGTTCAGGGCTCAATTCGGCGCTGGTGAAGTATTACTTCGGCAACAAGGCCGGCCTGATGCGCGCGCTGCTCGATCGCGACATGCAGGGCATCGTCCATGCGGTTGATGCGCTGATGTCGAAGGAATGGGATCCGGAAGCCCGGCTGCGCCATCACATCGGCAAGATGGTCGATACCTATTTCCAGACGCCTTATCTCAACCGTCTGCTGATGCGGCTGGTGCGTGAAAGCGATCCGGATGAGGCGCACCGGATTGCCGACTCCTACCTTACCCCGCTGAGCCGCGCTTATGATCGGCTGATCAAGGACGGGGTGAAGCAGGGCGTCTTCCGCAAGGTCGATCCGCAGCTGTTCTATTTCACGGCGACCGGGGCCTGCGACCGGTTCTTCTCCTCGCGGCTGGTGCTCAAGCATTGCTACGACACCGAAGCGCTGACCGAGGAACTGCGTGACCGCTATCGCGAACACTGCATCGATTTCATCATGGCGGGAGTCCTCGCGCACAACTGAGCGGAGGTCCGACATGGGGCAGTGGCATATCGGCGTTTTCGGCGGATCGGGCCTGGCGGGCGGCGTCGGGCTGGAGAGCGCCCAGGAAATCGCGGTGGAAAGCCCGTTTGGCGAACCATCGGGAGCCGTGACGACAGGAACGCTTCAAGGCGTCCGCGTTACCTTCCTGCCGCGCCACGGCGCTGGCCATGCAATCCCGCCGGCATCGGTCAACTACCGCGCCAATATCGATGTGCTGAAGCGCTGCGGGGTTACCGATGTGATCGCGCTTTCGGCCATCGGTTCGCTGCGTGCAGACATGGCGCCTGGCCAGATGGTGGCGGTGGACCAGTTCATTGATCGCACCGTCAGCCGCCCGGCCAGCTTTTTCGGTCCGGGGCTGGTGGCCCATGTCAGTCTGGCTGATCCGGTGTGCCCGCGCCTTTCGTCCGGCCTGGCCGATGCGGTTGAGGGTGAGGGCGGGGTGGTCCATCGCGCTGGCACCTATGTCGCGATCGAAGGGCCGCAGTTTTCGACCCGCG
>CAWUNP010000169.1:0-4547 GCA_963923805.1 uncultured Novosphingobium sp.
GGATATTCACTTCATAGATCGTGGCAGACCTGGCCCAGCAGTTGCCGATCACCCAGGGCGTCAGCCAGGTCCGCCAACCCGGCTGGGCCAGGTCTGCCACGATCTATGAAGTGAATATCCGGCAGTACACCCCGGAAGGCACGTTCAAGGCCTTTGAGCCGCACCTGCCGCGCCTGCGCAAGATGGGCGTCGACGTGCTGTGGATCATGCCGATCAATCCGATCAGCCAGAAAATGCGCAAAGGCTCGCTCGGGAGCTATTATGCGGTGAGCGACTATTACGCGGTCAATCCCGAATACGGCACGCTGGCCGATTTCCAGCACCTGGTCGCTGCCGCGCACAAGCAGGGCTTCAAGGTGATCCTCGATTGGGTGGCCAATCACACCGGGTGGGATAACGTCTGGGTCGATCAGCACCCGGACTGGTACAAGCGTAACGCCGCCGGAGAACTGGAAGGTTACAACTATACCGACCTCAGCACCGGCAAGAAGGAAGTCTGGGCGGATGTTATCGGGCTGGACTATTCGAAGCCCGCCGTGCGGCAGGGCATGATCGATGCGATGAGCTATTGGGTGCGGACCGCCGGGATCGACGGCTTCCGCTGCGATGTCGCCTGGACCCTGCCGGTTGACTTCTGGGACGAAGCGCGCGCCAAGCTCGATGCGATCAAGCCGGTCTTCCTGCTGGCGGAGGCTGACACGCCCGAATTACAGCACCATGCCTTTGACATGACCTATGACTGGGTGCTGTTCCACAAGCTGGTCGATGTCGCACAGGGCCGGGCGAACGCTCGCGACCTGGCACGGCTCTACACCGATCCGCCGCGCCGCTATCCGGCCGGGGCCTATCGCATGACCTTCACCAGCAACCATGATGAGAACAGCTGGAACGGCACTGATCGCGAGCTTTATGGTGATGGTGTTGATGCCATGGCCGTGCTTGCGGCAACCCTGCCGGGCATGCCGCTGGTCTACAGCGGACAGGAATCCGCCTTTGACCGCCGTCTGAAGTTCTTTGACAAGGACCAGATCGACTGGGGCAACTATTCCCGCGCAGAATTCTATCGCCGCTTGCTGGCGCTCAAGAAGCAGCATCCCGCGCTGACCAACAGCCACGAGCCCGGCAACATGGAGCTGATCGAGACCGGCAATGATCAGGTCTTCGTGTTCCGGCGGATCGCGGCGAAGGACAAGGTGCGGGTTATCGTTAACCTTTCCGCCAAACCAGTGGTTGTTTCCCTTCCGGGCACGAAGCCCATCAGCCTGAAGGGCTGGGGCTGGCGGATCGATTAGGGCGCTGACAGGCCGAACATTCTGATTTAGGCTCTCCGGCAAAAGCAAGGAGAGCGATGATGGCCACGGTCATGGAAACCAACACCAATACCACCGACGATCATGTTCGCGGCGCCGTCAGTGCCGAGGAGTGGGCGGTTCGGGTCGATCTGGCCGCGGCGTATCGGCTGGTGGCGCTCTACGGCTGGGATGACCTGATCTTCACCCACCTTTCGGCGCGGATTCCGGGGCCGGAGCATCACTTCCTGATCAACCCCTATGACATGATGTTCGAAGAGATCACCGCCTCTTCGCTGGTCAAGATCGACGTTGAGGGGCATCCGGTGATCCCGACTGCCCACCCGGTGAACCCCGCCGGCTTCACGATCCATTCGGCGCTGCACATGAACTGCGAGGATGCTCACGCGGTGATGCATCTCCACACGCCCGCCGGGCAGGCCGTCAGTGCCATGTCCGATGGCCTGCTGCCACACACCCAGACCGCGATGATCGCCGGATCGGACATTGCCTATCACGACTATGAAGGCATCGCGACCGACCTCGATGAGCGCGAGCGACTGGTGGATGACATGGGTGACAAGCACGTCATGATCCTGCGCAACCACGGCACGCTGGCTATCGGCAAGACCGTGGGCGAATGCTTCCTGCGGCTCTATTTCCTCGAACGCGCCTGCGATGCCCAGGTGAAGATGCTTTCCGCCGGGCGCGATGGCCTGAACAATCCGCCGCAAGGCACTCCGGAAAAGGTCAAGGACCAGACCCCGCCGGCTGGCATGGGCATGATTGCCAACGGGCTCGCCTGGCCGGCCCTGCTGCGCAAGCTGGACCGAATTGATCCATCGTTCCGGAATTGATCCGAAACAACCAAACAAAAAGGGCGGCCCCGCGGGACCGCCCTTTTGCTGTTCCGTTGCCGGACTGCCCGCTTAGCGCGAGTAGAATTCGACCACGAGGTTCGGTTCCATCTTCACCGGATAGGGCACTTCGTCGAGCGTCGGGACGCGGACGAAAGTGATCTTGTCGGTGCCATCGGGAGCGACGTAGTCCGGAATTTCACGCTCGGCCAGGGTCTGGGCTTCAGCGATGAGGGCCATTTCCTTGGCCTTCTTGCCGAGGCTGACGACGTCGCCCGGGCGGACGCGGCGGCTGGCGATGTTGCACTTCACGCCGTTCACATAGATGTGACCGTGCGAAACGATCTGGCGGGCCGAGAAGATGGTCGGCGCGAACTTGGCGCGGTACACGACCATGTCGAGGCGCTGTTCCAGCAGGCCGATCAGGTTCTGACCGGTATCGCCCTTCATCGACGATGCTTCCTGGTAGGTGCGCTTGAACTGCTTTTCGGTGACGTCGCCGTAGTAGCCCTTGAGCTTCTGCTTGGCGCGCAGCTGCAGACCGAAGTCCGACATCTTGCCCTTGCGGCGCTGGCCGTGCTGGCCCGGACCGTACGAGCGGCGGTTCACCGAGCTCTTGGGACGGCCCCAGATGTTTTCGCCCATGCGGCGGTCAATTTTGTACTTCGACGAATTGCGCTTCGACATGGCGCATCGATCCTTCAATTTGCGTGTTTCGGAACTGCCCGAAACTTCTGGTCCGGAACCGCACCGCCGGGCTATTGCCAGACGCGACCACCGCTTCACCGGAGTGCGAGGTCAATTGCGAAGTGGCGCCCCTAGCCGTGCCGGGGGGCAATTTCAAGCGGAAAAGCGGCTATTCGCTGTCCCGCGGCCGCTTGGCCAGGGTGGAAAGCACGCCGCGCAGGGTGCGGACCTCCAGATGGTTCCAGCCGGGCTTGGTCAGCAAGCCCCGCAGGGTGCGGCGGGTGGCGGCGGCACGGCTGGCGGGGCGGTAATAGCCGCGCGGCTCCAGCATGGCTTCCAGTTGCCCGATCATGCCCTCCAGTTCGTCCTGCGGGGCGGGGGGGAGCAGGTCTTCCACAGTGGGCTGGGTAAGATTGGCCTGCTTCGACCATTCATAGGCGCACAGGATCACTGCCTGGGCAAGGTTGAGCGAGCCGAATTCCGGATTGATCGGCACGGTCACGATCGTGCGGGCCAGGGCCACGTCGTCAGTCTCCAGTCCGGAGCGTTCGGGACCGAAGACATAGGCTGAGCGGCCGGGTTCGCTATGGACCGCGCGCGCGGCCTGTTCCGGATTGACCACCGGCTTGGTCACCCCGCGTTTGCGCACTGTGGTGGCATAGACATGGGCGCAATCGGCCACGGCATCGGCCAGGCTGTCAAAGACGCGGGCCTGTTCCAGCACGATGTCGGCCCCCGCCGCGGCCGGTCCGGCCGAGGGGTTCGGCCAGCCATCGCGGGGGGTAACCAGCCGCAGGTCGGTGAGGCCGAAATTGAGCATGGCCCGCGCCGCCTTGCCGATATTCTCGCCAAGTTGCGGACGGACCAGCACGATTGCGGGCTGGTTAGTGCTTGGCGGCATCCTGCACCGCGCTGGCAAAGTCTTCGAAATCCTTGGCCTCGCTGAAATCGCGATAGACCGAGGCAAAGCGGATATAGGCCACGCTATCCAGTTGGCGCAGCCCGTCCATCACCATCTCGCCGATCTGCTTGGCCCCAACTTCGGCATCGCCCAGCGTTTCAACCTGGCGCTGGATTCCCGAAACGAGCTGGTCGAGCCGCTCTTGCGCAATGCCGCGCTTGCGGCAGGCGAGGGCGACCGACTGTTCGATCTTCGAGCGGTCAAACGGTTCGCGCTTGTCGCCCGATTTGACCACGGTGATCTCGCGCAGTTGCACGCGCTCGAACGTGGTGAAGCGGGCGCCACAGCCTTCGCACTGCCGCCTGCGCCGGATCGCGGTGTTGTCCTCGGTGGGCCGCGAATCCTTTACCTGGCTATTGTCGTTGGCACAGAACGGACAGCGCATCTGTTACGGGCGCAGTCGCTTGTAGAGCATATAGCAAGCCCCGGCGATCAGGCCGACCGGCACTGACAGCACCGGCAGGATCAGTCCTGCCGCGGCGCCAACGGCGGCCCCGGTCAGCACCGGTTTGGTCGAGGGATGCGCCATCCCTTCCTTGCCCATGCCGATGATTTCTTCCTTGGCGTCTTGCAGCAGATTGTCGCTCATGGCTTACAGCTCCGGATAGATCGGGAAGCGGGCGCAGAGTTCTTCCACCTGTCCGCGGACACGGGCTTCGATCTGGCCATCCCCTTCGTCGCCGTTGCGGGCCATGCCGTCAACCACTTCGGCGATCAGCGCGCCGACCTTGCGGAACTCTTCCTCGCCAAAGC
>CAWUNP010000170.1:0-4502 GCA_963923805.1 uncultured Novosphingobium sp.
CGGGCGAGATAGCGCAGCGCTTCGGTCGGCGGAAAGCCGTCCGGCTTGGCGCTTTGCACCGTCAGGACCTGCACCTCAGCCGCAGCGGACAGCAATGGCACGGCGGCCTTGAGCGCCCGCGCCGCTTCGCTGCTGCCATCCCAGGCCACACAGGCGGTGCGCGGCGGCAGCCGCAGCGGCGCATGATCGGGCAGGGCCAGCACCGGGCAGGATGTGGTCAGGGCCAGATCGCCCGCCAGCCCGCTGCTGCGCGAGACCACCAGCAGGTCAGCCAGATCGCCGCAGCGCGCCAGAGCATCAAGCTGGGGCAATTCGGATTGGGCGACATCGAAGGGCACATCATCGCGGGCCAGCCGCTCACCAAATGCGGCGGCCAGCGCATCGTCTTCCTTGAGCGCGGTCTCCAGCGCTTCACGCGCCAGGATCGCGCCGCCATAGGGATCAACCGTGACGTATTTGTCGACCGGGGTATCAACCAGCACCGTCAGGTGTCCGCCGTGAACCCGGGCCAGATCCATCGCCGTATCAAGCCGCGCCCCCATGCCGGCATCACGGCCGCCCTGGACAAGAATCGATCGCATAACCCTTCTCCTTTCGCGGGCAGGCTAGCACCCCGTATTTTCGCCTCCATGATCCCGGTCAAATTGCAGTCCTTGCGCGAAGGGGCCGGTTCGGCCAGTGCAGGGCCAAACAGGAAGAGGGTTCCGGCACAATGGCAGGCAATTTCGAGGCGGTGATTTTCGACTTCGGCGGGGTCATTACCGCTTCGCCGTTTGAAGCCTTCAACCGCCTAGAAGAAGAGCGCGGCCTGCCGCGCGATCTGGTGCGCCGGATCAATGCCACCAACCCCGATCGCAATGCCTGGGCGCTGTTCGAGCAGGCAGAAATCGATGCCGCCACCTTTGATGCCCAGTTCGCCGCCGAAGCCCGCGCGATTGGCCATGAACTGGACGGCGCCTCGGTCCTGGCCGTCCTCTCGGGCTCGATCCGCCCGGCGATGGTCTCCGCGCTCGACCGGTTGAAGGAAGCCGGTTACCGTCTGGCCTGCATCACCAACAACGTCCCCGCTGGCCACGGCGCCGGCATGGCCCGCAGCGGCGATGCCAAGGATGCTTACGAGCAAGTCTTTGCCCGGTTCGAGCACGTGATCGAAAGCAGCAAGGCCGGAGTGCGCAAGCCCGATCCGCGCATCTACCAGATGATGTGCGATCACCTGGGGCTGGGACCGGAGCGGTGCGTCTACCTTGATGACCTGGGGATCAACTGCAAACCGGCCGCGCCGCTGGGCATGGCCGCGATCAAGGTGACCAGCGGCGAACAGGCGCTGGCGGACCTGGGCGCGCTGCTGGGACTGGACCTGCTCGGCTGACCGGTGCATTCCATGCAACCGTGATCGCGCGGCTTGCAATTGCACGCGGCGCATATTGTCCTTAGCGGAAAAGGTGATTTTCCAGCGGGGAGCGGGAATGAACAAGCTTTATCCCAATGCAGCAGCGGCGCTTGACGGGCTGCTCAGGAACGACCTCCACATCGCTTGCGGCGGCTTTGGCCTGTGCGGCATCCCGGAACGCCTGCTCGACGCGGTGCGCGACAGCGGCGTGACCGGGCTGACCTTCTATTCGAACAATGCCGGGATCGATAACGAGGGCATCGGCAAGCTGCTGCGTACGCGGCAGGTGAAGAAGATGGTTTCGAGCTACGTGGGTGAGAACAAGGAATTCGAGCGCCAGTACCTGTCAGGCGAGCTGGAAGTCGAATTCTGCCCGCAAGGCACCCTGGCGGAACGGATGCGCGCCGGTGGGGCGGGCATTCCGGGCTTTTACACCAAGACCGGCGTTGGCACCCTGGTAGCCGAGGGCAAGGAAGCCAAAGTGTTCGACGGCGAGGAATATATCCTCGAACGCGGGATCGTGGCCGACCTCGCGCTGGTCAAGGCCTGGAAGGCGGACACCACCGGTAACGTCGTATTCCGCAAGACCGCGCGCAACTTCAACCAGCCGGCAGCGACCTGCGGCAAGGTCTGCGTGGTCGAGGTGGAGGAAGTGGTCCCGGCCGGCAGCCTCGATCCCGATGCGATCCACTTGCCCGGGGTTTATGTCCACCGGCTGATCGTCGGCGCGCCCTACGACAAGAAGATCGAATTCCGCACCACTCGCACCACGGACATGGGCTGATGACCACGCACGATCATATCGCCAAGGGCTGGAGCCGCGACCAGATGGCCGCCCGCGCCGCTCAGGAACTGCGCGACGGCTTCTATGTGAACCTGGGCATCGGTATCCCGACTTTGGTGGCGAACCACGTCCCCGCCGGGATCACCGTGACGCTGCAGAGCGAGAACGGGATGCTGGGGATCGGCCCCTTCCCGACCGAGGATCAGGTCGATGCCGACCTGATCAACGCCGGCAAACAGACCATCAGCGAACTGCCGCACTCGGCCTATTTCGATTCGGCCCAGTCCTTCGCGATGATCCGCGGCGGCAAGATTGACCTGACCGTGCTGGGCGGGATGGAAGTTTCCCAGAATGGTGACATCGCCAACTGGATGGTGCCGGGCAAGATGATCAAGGGCATGGGCGGGGCGATGGACCTCGTCGCCGGGGTCAAGAAGATCATCGTGGTGATGGAACACTGCGCCAAGGACGGCACCCCCAAGTTCATCCCCGAATGTACCCTGCCGCTGACGGGCCGCAACGTGGTGGACATGGTCATTACCGACCTCTGCGTCTTCCAGCGGCCCGATCACGCCAGCCCGTTCAGGCTGATCGAACTGGCGCCGGGCGTGACGGCTGAGGAAGTGACGGCCAAGACCACCGCGCACTACGAGGCTTAATCGGCCGATTAAACGGCTTGCGGGGCGCCCCGCCCCGCGCAATGATCGCTCCCGTAACGGGAGAGAATCATGAACAATGCCGTGTGCCGGATGGTGGGTTGCGAATTCCCGCTGTTTGCCTTCAGTCATTGCCGCGACGTGGTAGTGGCGGTCAGCAAGGCGGGCGGCTTTGGCGTGCTGGGGGCGACGCGCTTCACGCCGGACCAGCTGGAGGAAGAGCTGGCCTGGATCGATGCCCATATCGATGGCGCGCCCTATGGCGTGGACGTGCTGGTGCCCGAGATTGTCGATCCCCGCGTTGCCGAATTTCAGGACAATGAAGCGCGCGCTGCCGCTATTTCCCAGCAGCACCGCCAGTTTACTGCGGAACTGCTGGGGCAGTACGGGGTTGAAGTCGCTCCCGAAGAAGTGGTCCGGTACGAGGGCCGCGCCGGGATCACGCCCGAGAACGGTTACGCCCAGATGGAAGTCGCCTTCCGCCATCCGATCAAGCTGATCGCCAATGCGCTGGGCATCGCCCCACCCAGGATGATCGAGGAAGGCAAGAAGCGCGGCGTGCCGGTGGCGGCGCTGGTCGGCGCCAAGGAACACGCGCTGCGCCAGGCCGCAGCCGGGGTGGACATCATCGTCGCGCAAGGCACCGAAGCGGGCGGGCACTGCGGTGAGGTTTCAACGCTGGTGCTGATCCCCGAAGTGGTCCGTGCACTCAAGGGCGCGGGATACGACATCCCGGTGATGGCGGCGGGCGGGATCATGACCGGCGCGCAGATGGCCGGGATGATGGCCGCCGGTGCGCAGGGGGCATGGACCGGCTCGGTCTGGCTGGCCACCACCGAAAGCGAGACCAGCGAAGCCTTCCGCGAGAAGATGGTTGCTGCCCGCAGCCGCGATACCGTTCGCAGCCGCAGCCGCACCGGCAAGCCCGCCCGCCAGCTCAAGACCGCGTGGCATGAAGCCTGGGACGCGCAGAATGGCCCCGGCCCGCTGCCGATGCCGCTGATGGGCATGGTTTCCGAACCGGCCTTCCAGCGGATCGAGAAGTCGGTCGTCAACGGCAACGAAGCGGCGCGCGATCTGGTCAGCTATTTCGTTGGCCAGGGCGTCGGGCTGGTCGATCAGGTGCGCAGTGCCAAGGGCGTGGTCCAGGACTTCCGCGAGGAATTCGTCGAGGCCGTGGGCGAGCTCAGAGCGGCATGCGGCATACTGGGATAGATGGGCCTGCGCCAGGCCTTCCGCGAGCGCTATCTCGACGTCCTGGCGTCGATCTACATCTATAACGAGCACCGCGGCTATACCTCGCTCGACCGGGTGCTGGAGGCGGTGCGGGCGCGCTGCCCGGATGATCATGTCTTTCAGGCCGAAATCGCCCGGCACCGCGCCGATGAGCGCAAGCACTACGTCATGTTCCGGCGCTGGTTCGAACGGCAGGGGCGGATGCCGCTGGTGGTCGATTCCGGCGTTGGCCATATCGACCGCTTCATCCAGTGGGTGTTCCGCTGCCCGATCGAGGAGCTTGATACCCACCGCATCGTGACCGAGCCCGACGAATTCGAACGCCTCTGCCGGGTCATCATGCTGACCGAGCAGCGCGGCTACCGGCAGGTCGAGATCATCCTGCAGAACCGGCTGATCATGGCCGATCCGGTGATGAAAAAGATCTTCACGATCG
>CAWUNP010000171.1:0-4490 GCA_963923805.1 uncultured Novosphingobium sp.
CGCAATGCGCCACGATCTGCCATTTCGGGCGGTACGATCCGCTGGTGGACTTTGCCGCGGTGGAAAAGCTGATCGAAAAGCAGCACCCCACCGCGCAGATCTTTGTCTATGAGGCCGGGCACGGCTTCAATTCGGACCGGCGCAAGGATTACCATCCGGACTATGCCGATCAGGCCAAGGAGCGGACCTTGATGCTGTTCCGCGCCTGCGGTGGTTAGGAAACTTTGACCGCAAGCTCCGGGACGCGGAGCCGGCTACTTTTCGGCAAGGCTTGCGTCATCAAGGAGCTATGCCATGACAGCCGCGATGATTGATGCTGATGACGCCTGGACCGCCGTCCTCGCCCGAGACCGGGCTTTTGACGGACGCTTTGTGACCGGCGTTCTGACCACTGGGATATATTGCCGCCCCAGCTGCGCCGCGCGGCACCCGGCGCGGGCCAATGTGCGCTTCTTTGCCGATGGTGCGGCGGCGCGGGCGGCGGGCCTGCGGTCGTGCAAGCGCTGCCTGCCCGATGACGTCAGCCGCGATGAGCGTGCCGTGCTGGCGGCGATTGCCGCGATCAAGGCCGCCGAACAGCCGCTGGCCCTGGCCGCGCTGGCGCCGGAGACGGGCTATTCGCCCAGCCATTTCCAGCGGGTCTTTACCCGCCATACGGGCCTTTCCCCCGCAGCCTATGCCCGCGCGCTGATGCAAGAACGCGCGGCCGAGGCCTTGACCAGCGCGGACAAGGTGACCGAGGCGATCTATGCGGCCGGCTATTCCGGGCCCAGCCGCTTCTATGACAGCAACCGCGGGAGACTGGGCATGACGCCATCGGCATGGGCAAATGGCGGGCAGGGTGTGACGATCCGCTGGGCGGTGGTGCCAAGTTCGCTGGGCCCGATGCTGGTCGCGGCAACGGACAAGGGGGTTTGCCGGCTCTCGTTCAACGAGGGGCGTGAGGCATTGGAGCGGCGCTTTCCGAAGGCCGAACTGGTGCAGGGCGGCACCGAGTTTGCGGGCCTGCTGGAACAGGTGGTCGCGGCCGTCGAAGCCCCGGGGAACTTCAGCCATATTCCGCTCGATGTGAAAGGCACGGCTTTTCAGGAAGCCGTCTGGCAGGAACTCCAGCGCATTCCGGCCGGGGAAACCCGCACCTATGCGCAGTTGGCGGCGGCGATCGGGCGGCCCAAGGCGGTGCGGGCGGCGGGCTCGGCCAACGGGGCCAACAACGTTGCCGTGCTGATCCCCTGCCACCGCGTGATCGCGACCGGCGGCGGGATGGGCGGCTATGCCTATGGCCTTGAGATCAAGCGCAAGCTGCTTTGCCGCGAAGGAGCGATTGACGAAGATCTGGTCTAGCCTATTGATGAGGCAGAATAATCGGGGGATCAGATGTCTGAAAGCCAAGAGAATGCGCCGGGCCGCCTGCGCCGGATTATCGCCCATCCGGCCAGCCTGCTGGTGATCGGCTTCGTCGTGATGCTGGTGGTGGGGGCGATTGGCTCCGTCGTGCTCAACAAGCTGTTCGGGGCCCTGGACATGGGGCGGAATAGCCCACCGCGCCTGATCGCCGCGGTGATCCTCGCCGGTCTCTTCATCGCGGCCTACAAAGCCTATAAGCGCTGGATCGAGCGCGCACCCGATCGCGAGCTGGAATTTACCGGGGCAGGGCGCGAACTGGCGATCGGGCTGGCGGGCGGCACGGCGCTGTTTTCGGTCATGACCGGGATCGTGGCTGCACTCGGCGGGTTCGAGATCCTTGGCCTGCGCGGCTTCGGCGCGTTCTGGTCGATCGCCGGGATGGCGGTGTTCAGCGGGGTATTCGAGGAAATCCTGTTTCGCGGCATCGTCTTTCGCCAGCTCGAAGCGTGGCTCGGTTCGTGGATCGCGCTGGTCCTGTCATCGGCGCTGTTTGGTGCGCTGCACATCATGAACCCGGGCGCGACATGGTTTTCCAGCGTGGCGATTGCGGTTGAGGCGGGGATTCTGCTGGGTGCAGCCTATATGCTGACCCGGCGGCTGTGGCTGGCGATTGGCATCCATGCGGCCTGGAATTTTACCCAGGGCTGGGTCTTCTCGGTCCCGGTCTCGGGCGGCGAAGCCCCGCTCGGCCTGCTGGTTACCCGCCGCCTTGGTCCTGACTGGCTGACTGGCGGTGCTTTCGGACTGGAAGCCAGCGTTGTCGCCATGATCATCGCCACGCTGGCCGGGCTGGTCCTGCTGCTGCTGGCCATCCGGGGCGGCAAGCTGCTGCCCGCGCCGTGGCGGCGCCCTAGCTGAGCATCGGCGGCATACCGGGTTCGGCCTTGGCCATCGCCCGCTGATAAGCCGGGCGCTGCCCGATCCGCTGCAGGTAGGCGGCAATGTTCGGGAAGGCATCCAGCGACATGCCGCCAAAGGCGCGCGAAGTCGTCAGGTTGAAGCCCATCATGATGTCGGCCAGGGTCAGGTTGCGGCCGCCGAAGAACTCGGCCTCGCCCAGCCGGGCATCGGTCAGCGCCCAGGCCTTGGCCACGCGGTCCGCCACGAAGGGCGGGGCCTCGGCCGCGCCGAGCGACTGCGCCACCAGCCCCATCATGCCGTTGGTCATGAAGGTGGCGTTGGAGAAGTGGAACCAGAACAGGTGATCGGCAAAGTCCGGATCGTCGACGCCGGGGGATAGGGCGCATCCGCCATACTTGCGGTCAATGTATTCGCAGATTGCGCCGCTTTCGCCCAGCACCAGATCGCCGTCGGTGATCACCGGGGCAATCCCCATCGGGTGCAGCGCCTTGTATGCGTCAGGCGCCAGCCGGTTGTCCTCGCGTCGGTTATAGAGCTTGAGGTCGTATGCGATCCCCAGTTCCTCGCACAGCCAGACGATCCGCTCGGATTGGGAGATACGCAGGTGATGGACGGTCAGCATGGCAGGCTCTCCTCAGCGTTCTGTTCGGGCCGCGCCCAGCCGGCGTCAGCGCCCTGTAATTGCTGCAGGAAAGCCTCGGCACTGGCAAGGTATTCCGCGCGCTTGTCTTCGCTCATCCGGCGCCAGGTGGCATGGGGATTGGCCAGCCGCATATTTCGGCCAAGTTTGTCTACGTTGCGGTCAAGGAAGTGCCAATAGAGCGCGTTGAACGGACAGGCATCCGGCCCGGTCTTGAGCTTCACCTTGTAGCGGCAGGTTCCGCAGTAATTGCTCATCCGGTCGATATAGGCGCCGCTGGCGGCATAGGGTTTCGAGGCCAGCCGCCCGCCATCGGCGAACAGTGCCATGCCGGCCACGTTGGGCAGCTCAACCCAGTCAAAGGCATCGGCGTAGACCACCAGGAACCAGTCAGCGACTTCCTGGGGCCGGATGCCGGCTAGCAGGGCGAAGTTGCCTAGCACCATCAGCCGCTGGATATGGTGGGCATAGGCATTTTCATGCGTGGTGCGGACGCAATCGGCCAGGCAGGCCATGTCGGTCTCACCCGTCCAGTAGAAGTCCGGCAACGGGCGCGTCGCATTGAGGAAATTGTCCTCGGCCAGGCCCGGCATTTCCAGCCAATAGACCCCGCGGATGTACTCGCGCCAGCCGATCAACTGGCGGACGAAGCCCTCGACTGCGGCCAGCGGCGCGCGGCCCTCGCGGTATTCGGCCTCGGCGCGGCGGCACAGGTCGATCGGATCGAGCAGGCCCAGGTTGATCGCGGGAGAGAGCACCGCATGGAACAGGAAATCTTGCCCGCGGACCATGGCATCCTGCCACTGGCCAAAGTGGGGCAGCCGCTCTGTCAGGAAGGTTGCGGCGGCCTGTTCGGCCTGCGCGGCGGTTACGGGCCAGTTGAATTGATCGAGTGAGCCAAAGTGACCGGCGAAGCGGGTGCCGACCAGTGCGAGCACCTCTTGCGTCATCACATCGGGGGCAAAGCGCGGCTGCGGCGGACCATTTAGCCCCGGCGGCGGGCCGGAGCGGTTCTCGGCATCATAGTTCCATTTGCCGCCCACCGGGTCCTTGCCGTCCATCAGCAGCCCGGTGCGCCGCCGCATCTCGCGGTAGAAGAACTCCATCCGCAATTCCTTGCGGCCCGCGGCCCAGCCGGCGAATTCATCACGCGAGCAGAGGAAGCGGCGGTCGGGCAGGATCTCGACCGGGCAGGGGGTGAAAGTCTGCCAATCGAGCATCGCCTGCTCGACCCGCCAGTCACCCGGCTCGACGACGCGGATCAGGCGCGGCTTATGGCGCTGCGCGGCGCGGATGATCTCGCCGGTGAAGCTGCCGGCGTTCGCCGGATCGTCGAGCGTCACGTAATCGACCCGCCAGCCAGCCTCGCGCAGCTCCGCCGCGAAGTGGCGCATGGCCGAGAAAATCAGCGCGATCTTGGCCTTGTGGTGGCGGACGTGGGTGGCTTCCTCTGAAACCTCCATCATCAGCACGACCGTGTCCGCCGGATCGCAGCCCTGCAGGCTGGCGAGATTGTGCGAAAGCTGATCGCCCAGCACGGGCACAAGCACTACGAGCAGGTTCCGTTTGGACAGCAGCAGGC
>CAWUNP010000172.1:0-4447 GCA_963923805.1 uncultured Novosphingobium sp.
CTCGTGGGCTCGGAGATGTGTATAAGAGACAGGCGATGGATTGATACCTCATGTTCTGCGGAAACAGTTTGTATCAAATTAATGATTTTGCTTTCAAACCACTCGGCCAGCTCAATCTCCATCGGGCGAATGTTGAAGCGTAGCACGGCATGATCGGGCACCACATTGTTGGCGCTGCCGCCCTCGATCCGGGCGGGATTGATGCTCAGGCCCGGTCGCTCCAGCGCCTTCAGCCCCAGCGCCAGCGCCGCCGCCGCGACGATCGCATTGCGTCCGTCCTGCGGGTTGCGGCCGGCATGGGCCGACTTGCCGGTGATGATCAGACTGTAATTGCCGCTACCACCGCGCGCGCCGGCCAGCGTGCCATCGGGCAGGGCGGCGGGTTCGAAAGTCAGCGCGGCGATCTTGCCCGCGGCCAGTTCCGCGATCAGCGGGGCAGAGGAAAGACTGCCGGTTTCTTCATCCGAATTGAGCAGGACATCATAGCCGATGCCCGATGCTGCTGCGCTGCCTTCAAAGGCCTTGAGCGCAGCCAGGATCACTGCGATGCCGCCCTTCATGTCGGCGACGCCGGGGCCGTTGAGGGTCTGCTCGTCCAGCCAACGGCTTGCCTGAAAGCTGTGATCCGCGGGGAAGACTGTATCCATGTGCCCGGTCAGCAGCACCCGGCGGTTGGCGGTGGGACGCACCCGGAGGACCAGGTGTTTGCCGTGGGTTACGTTAAACTCCCGCCCGTCTGCGGCGACCGCCCGGACCGGGGCCGGTTCGACCAGTGTGATCTCGCCCGGCAAGGCGGCGAAGGCATCGCCCAGCAGGCGCAGATAATCGGCCAATCCCGCCAGATTGCCGGTGCCGGTGTTGATCGCGCTCCACGCCAGCACCTGATCCAGCATCGGTGCGGCATCGACGCTGGCAACCAGCGCGGCTTCGGCGGGCGTAAGTTGTTGCATGTGTTACCGCCTCTAGCCGAGGCGCGAAGGGCTTCCAACCCCTCGTCGGCGGGAGAAGGCCTCTGCCCCGTTGCCATCCTTTCGCAAGTGCGGCATAGGCGCTGGCATTCCTCCCCGGGATCGTTGATGAACCAATCGGTGGCGCGCCTGCGTGCCGCGCGATTCCATGGCTTGCGAGGAACAATGAGCAACAGGGTTGAACGGTCCGGCCTACAAGTCGATGCGGCGCTGGCCAGCTTTATCGAGAACGAAGTCGTTGCGCCGCTGGGCCGCGATCTGCCCGGGTTCTGGGCCGGGTTCGCCGCCCTGGTGGACCGCTTCGTTCCGGTAAACCGCGCTCTGCTGGCCAAACGTGATGATCTTCAGGCGCAGATTGACGCCTGGTACACGGCCCGCGCCGGGCAGCCGATTGATGGCGCCGAATATCAGGCCTTCCTGCGCCAGATCGGCTACCTCGTGCCCGAACCGGCACCGTTTCAGGTCGGCACGCAGAACGTCGATCCGGAAATCGCGACGCTGGCCGGCCCACAGCTGGTTGTGCCGGTGCTTAATGCCCGGTTCCTGCTGAATGCCGCCAATGCCCGCTGGGGCAGCCTCTATGACGCCTATTACGGCACCGATGCGCTGGATGCCGCGCCGGCCCGCCCCGGCGGCTATGACCAGGTGCGCGGCGCGGCGGTAATCGCAGCCGTGCGCAAGTTCCTGAATAGCGCGATCCCGGGCTGGGAAGCGGCGCTGAGCGGCGGAGCCTGTGCGCACCTCGTCGCCACCAAGCCCGGCGGCTATCTGTTCCGCCACAACGGCCTGCATATCGAGGTGGTGGTCGATCCCGCGCACCCGGTCGGCAAGACCGATCCGTTGGGCATCGCCGATGTCTATCTGGAATCGGCGCTGACCACGATCTGCGATCTTGAGGATTCGATCGCCGCGGTCGATGCCGAGGACAAGCTCAATGCCTATCGCAACTGGCTGGGCGTGATCCGCGGCGATCTGGCTGAGACCTTCGAGAAGAGCGGGCAGACCATGACCCGCAGGCTCAACGGGGACCGCGTCTGGGGTGACCTGACCCTGCCGGGCCGGAGCCTGCTGTTCGTTCGCAATGTCGGCCATCTGATGACCAACCCCGCGATCCTGCTGGCCGATGGCAGCGAGATCCCGGAAGGGATCATGGATGCCGTGGTCACCAGCGCGATCGGCGCGCATGACCGCGCCGGGCTGTGCCAATATGGCAATGGCCGCCACGGCAACATCTACATCGTCAAGCCCAAGCAGCACGGGCCGGAAGAGTGTGGCTTCACCAACGACCTGTTCGATACGGTGGAAGACCTGCTCGGCCTGCCGCGCTACACCGTGAAGGTGGGCGTGATGGACGAGGAACGCCGCACTTCGGCCAACCTGACCGCTTGTATCCACGCGGTGAAGGACCGGATCGTTTTCATCAACACCGGCTTCCTCGATCGCACCGGGGATGAAATCCACACCTCGATGAAGGCCGGGGCGATGATCCGCAAGGCCGATATGAAAGCCTCTTCGTGGATCGCCGCCTATGAAGCGCGCAATGTCCAGATCGGCCTGGCCTGCGGCCTTTCGGGGAAGGCCCAGATCGGCAAGGGCATGTGGGCCGCGCCAGACCTGATGGGCGAGATGATGGTCCAGAAGATCGGCCACCCGAAGTCTGGCGCCAACACCGCCTGGGTGCCGTCACCCACCGCCGCAACACTCCATGCGATGCATTACCACGCAGTTGATGTCTTCGCGGTGCAAGGCGGCCTGTCGGGCAAGCCCACCCCCGGGCTCGATCCGTTGCTGACCGTGCCGCTGGCACAGGGTACCAACTGGTCCGAAGAGGAAGTTCGCGCCGAGCTGGACAACAACGCGCAGGGCCTGCTCGGCTATGTCGTGCGCTGGATCGATCAGGGCGTCGGCTGCTCAAAGGTGCCCGACATCAACGATGTGGGCCTGATGGAAGACCGCGCGACGCTGCGCATTTCCAGCCAGCACATGGCCAACTGGCTGCTGCATGGTGTCTGCACCAAGGAGCAGGTGATGGACAGCCTGCGCCGCATGGCGGCCAAGGTCGATGCCCAGAATGCCGGCGATCCGCTCTACGAGCCGCTGGTGGGGAACGAGGACGCGCCTGCTTTCCGCGCGGCCTGCGATCTGGTGTTCAAGGGTGTGGACCAGCCCAGCGGCTATACCGAACCGCTGCTGCACCAGTGGCGGCGGGTGAAGAAGGGCGGCTAGGACAGCGCCCGGGCCAGGCTGACGAATTCCGCAACGCTCAGCGTTTCGGCGCGGCGTTGCGGATCGATGCCCAGGCCCTCCAGCGCTTCCAGCGCGCCGGGCAGGCCCTTCAGGCTCTGGCGCAGCATTTTGCGGCGCTGGCCAAAGGCGGCCTCGGTCACGCGCTCCAGCATGCGGGCGGAGACGCCCTGCGGCAAGTCCGCCGGGGTGACGTGGACGATCGCGCTCATCACCTTGGGCGGCGGGGTGAAGGCGCTGCGGTGGACCTTCATCGCGATCTTGGCGTTCGCGCGCCACTGCGCCAGCACGGCCAGACGGCCATAGGCATCGCTGTCCGCCCCGGAAACAATCCGCTGCGCCACTTCCATCTGGAACATCAGTGTCAGCGAAGCCCACTGCGGCGGCCAGTCCTGGCCGGATAGCCAGCCGGTGAACAGCATGGTGCCCACATTGTAGGGCAGGTTGGCCACGACATGGAACGGGCCTTCGATCCCGTGATCAACCTTGGTGGCATCGCCCTCGATCACGCGCAGTTGGCCGGGGAAGGCCTCGGCCAGTTCGGCCAGCGCGGGCAGGCAGCGGCGGTCCATCTCGATTGCGGTCACCTGTGCCCCGGCGCGCAGCAGCGCGCGGGTCAGCCCGCCGGGGCCGGGACCGACTTCCAGCACCTGCTGGCCCTTGAGCTTGCCGGGGATCGCGGCGATCCGGTCAAGCAGTTGCTCATCGAACAGGAAGTTCTGCCCCAAGGCCTTGGAGGCGAACAGGCCGTGCCGATTGATGACTTCGCGCAGGGGAGGGAGCTCAGCCATTTGCCCACCCCGCTGCGACTAGGCTCCTTCGTCGCCAACTCTCGCTCCCCTCCCGCCTGCGGGAGGGGTTGGGGGTGGGCCTTGACGCAACGCAAGTCATACCTGGGCCCGCCGGGCTGCGATTTCTCCGGCCATGCGGATCGCGGCAATCGTGGCGCCTGCGTCGGCGATCCCCTTGCCGGCGATGCCAAAGGCGGTGCCATGGTCCGGGCTGGTGCGGACAATCGGCAGGCCAAGGGTAACGTTGACGCCTTCGTCAAAGTCCAGCGCCTTGAGCGGGACCAGCGCCTGATCGTGATACATGCACAGCGCCGCGTCATAGGTGGCGCGGGCGCGGGGGGTGAACAGGGCATCGGCCGGGTGCGGGCCGGTGGCGTCGATTCCCTCGGCCTGTAGCTGGGCAATGGCCGGGGCGATGGTCGCGGCGTCTTCTGTCTCTTATAC
>CAWUNP010000173.1:0-4442 GCA_963923805.1 uncultured Novosphingobium sp.
GGCGCCGCCGCCGGTGCCTTCATCGGCAACGAGATCGCGCGCGGCCCGACGCGTTGTCGGTAGGATGAACTAACTCTTTGCCCAAGGCGGCCGGGTGTGCATAGGGAAGCCCCATGCCCCCGGCCGTTCTCATCACTGGCGCTGGCAAGCGCATCGGTGCCGTGCTGGCCCGGGCCTTTGGCGCGGCGGGCTGGCATGTGGTGATCCATGTTCACCATTCGCCCGACGCCGCCTATGCGCTGGCGGAAGACCTGCCCTCTGCCGAAGTGGTCCAGTGCGACCTCCTCGATGGCGATGCCGCGCTGGGCATGATCGCGGATGTCGCTGATCGGCTGGATGATTGGCGCATGCTGATCAATTGCGCCGCTGTTTTTCGCTATGACGACGGCGCTGCGATCGATCCCGGCGTCTTTGCCGAAGCGATTACCGTCAACGCCGAAACCCCCACCCGGATGGCCCAGGCTTTCCTGGCCCAGTCCCGTGCCAAGGGCGGCAAGCGGGTGATCCAGTTCCTGGACCAGAAGCTGCTCAACCCCAACCCCGATTTCTTCAGCTATACCATGGCCAAGCAGGCCTTCGCCTCCAGCGTGGCGATGCTGGCCATGGCGCAGCACGATCCGGCCACGCGGGTCTATGGGCTGGCCCCGGGGGCGATGATGCCCAGCTTTGACCAGCATGAGGAAGAACACGAAGCCAGCGGGCGAATGAACCTGCTGCAGCGGTTAACCGACCCACAGGAACTGGCGGATGCCGCGCTGTTTCTGGCGCAAGGCTGGGCCGCAAGCGGCGAAACGCTCTACATCGATTCCGGACAGCACCTGCTCGCCCAGCCGCGTGACGTGCTGTTCATGGCCAGAGGATTGTAATGCTCGAAGCTTTCTTCGCGTCGACTGCTGTCGTCGCCCTCGCCGAAATTGGCGACAAGACCATGCTGCTAGCGATCGTGCTGGCCGCCCGCCTGCGTGCGCCCGTGCCGATCCTGCTGGGCATTTTGGTCGCAACTATGGCCAACCATGCCCTGGCCGCGCTGGTTGGCAGCCAGGTGGCCGGGCTGCTTGACGCTCCCTGGTTCCGCACCGCGGTTGCGCTGGGCTTCATCGCCATGGCCGCCTGGACCCTGGTGCCCGACAAGCTCGACGATGATGAAGACAGCGTCACCCAGCGCGGCGGTGCCTTCCTGACGACGCTGGTGGCATTCTTCCTGGTCGAAATGGGTGACAAGACCCAGGTGGCGACGATTGCGCTGGGCGCCCAGTACCATTCGGTGCTCGTTGTGGCCGCTGGAACCACGCTGGGCATGATGCTGGCCAATGGCCCGGCCGTGTTCCTGGGCGAAAAGCTGGTCGAGAAGGTCTCGCTCAAGCTGACCCGCACCATCGCCGCGCTGCTGTTCCTGATCCTGGGCCTGTGGCAGCTGGCCGAAGTCGCGGGACTACTCGGCAAATAGGGGATTGCACCACTGGGGAAAAAGCATAGTCTTTCCCCCATGTGGCTGCTGGACAAAATGCTGCGGGCGCTGATCCGGCAAGGTCAGCTGCGGGTTATCGATCATGATGGCAGCGAGCATCGCTATGGCGATCTGGCTTGCGATCCAGTTACCATCCGGCTGACTGACCGGCGCGCCGCGATCACTATCGCCCGCAATCCGCGACTGGGTGCGGGCGAAGCCTATACTGATGGCCGGCTGGTCGTGGAACCACCGCATGATATCCGCGACATGGTGCTGCTGGTCATGGCCAATGCCGCTAGATCGGGCGGCTCGCTCAAGCAGCCCAGCCCGGCCCGCAAGCTGTTTGACCGGCTGGGATCGCGGCTGGATCAGATAAATTACCGCAGCCGCGCCAGTAAGAACGTGGTCCACCATTATGGCCTGACGCGCGAGTTCTATGAGCTGTTCCTCGATGAGGACCGGATGTACTCGATGGCCTATTTCACCGATCCGGCAAACACGCTGGAACAGGCGCAGGTGGACAAAAAGGCGCTGATCGCGGCGAAACTCAACCTGCCGCGCGATGCCAGCCATATGCGTGTGCTGGATATCGGTTGCGGCTGGGGCGGCTTCGGGCTGTTTCTGAACAAGCATTACGGCTGCGAGGTGCTCGGCGTCAGCCTGGCGCCGGACCAGGTCAAGTTTGCGAATGAACGGGCCGAGGCGGCGGGGGTGGCCGACAAGGTCAGGTTCGAATTGATCGACTACCGCGATGTGACCGGCCGGTTTGACCGGATCAGCTCGATCGGGATGATCGAACACCTCGGCAAGCCGCATTACGCGGAGTATTTCGGCAAGACCTTCAGTCTGCTGGCCGATGATGGTGTGATGCTGACCCACACGATCGGCAAGCCCGGCCTATCCGGCGCGACCGACGCCTGGGTGCGCAAATACATCTTTCCCGGCCACTACCTGCCCTGCGTCAGCGATCTAGCGCTGGCGCATGAGCAGACCGGCTGGAAAATCGCAGACCTTGAAGAATTGCGGATGCATTACGCCTGGACGCTGGCCGAATGGTATCGCCGCGCCATGCTCCACCGGTCCGCAATCGAGGCGATGTTTGACGCGCGCTTCTTCCGGATGTGGCAGTTCTACCTGGTCGGTGCCGAACAGGGCTTCCGCAACGGTTCGATGGTCAACTTCCACGTTCAGGCGACCAAGCGCGCCGGCATGCTGCCGCTGACGCGCGATTACATCACGGCCGAAGCGGCACGGCTTTCGGCCGCCGAAGCCACGCCGGTCTGGCACCTGGAGCGCCAGGCGGCCGAGTAGCGGTTGCACCCAGCCCCCCCACCTGCTAGCCGCGCCCCGCAATTCCAGCGGGAGTCTCAGTCAATGTCGGACATCAAGCGCGTCGTCCTCGCCTATTCGGGGGGTCTCGATACCTCGGTGATCCTCAAGTGGCTGCAGGTGACCTATAACTGTGAAGTCGTGACCTTCACGGCGGACCTTGGCCAGGGTGAGGAGCTCGAACCGGCGCGCGCCAAGGCCAAGCTGATGGGCGTGCCCGATCACCACATCTACATCGACGACCTGCGCGAGGAATTCGTGCGCGATTTCGTCTTCCCGATGATGCGCGCCAATGCCCGCTATGAAGGCGATTACCTGCTCGGCACCTCGATTGCGCGTCCGCTGATTTCCAAGCGCCTGGTCGAGATCGCCCATGAAACCGGTGCCGATGCCGTGGCCCACGGCGCGACCGGCAAGGGCAATGACCAGGTCCGCTTCGAACTTTCGGCCTATGCGCTCGATCCCAGCATCAAGGTGATCGCACCGTGGCGCGAATGGGACCTGTCCAGCCGCACCGCGCTGATCGCCTGGGCGGAATCGCACCAGATCCCGGTGCCCAAGGACAAGCGCGGCGAAAGCCCGTTCTCGACCGACGCCAACCTCCTCCACACCTCGTCCGAGGGCAAGGTGCTGGAAGATCCGTGGGAAGAGACCCCGGACTATGTCTATTCGCGCACGGTCAATCCGGAAGACGCGCCGGACGCCCCGGAATACATCACGATCAATTTCGAACGCGGCGATGGCGTTGCCCTGAACGGTCAGGCGATGAGCCCCGCCACGCTGCTGGCCGCACTCAATGACCTGGGCCGCAAGCACGGCATTGGCCGGCTCGACCTGGTCGAGAACCGCTTCGTCGGCATGAAGAGCCGCGGGATGTATGAAACCCCCGGCGGCGAAATCTATGCCCGCGCCCACCGCGGCATCGAATCAATCACGCTCGATCGCGGCGCAGCCCATCTCAAGGATGAGCTGATGCCGAAGTATGCCGAGCTGATCTATAACGGCTTCTGGTTCGCGCCCGAGCGCGAGATGCTGCAGGCCGCGATTGACCACAGCCAGGAAAAGGTCAGCGGCACCGTCCGGCTGAAGCTCTACAAGGGCAATGCCAGCGTGGTTGGCCGCAAGTCGCCCAATTCGCTCTACAGCGAACGCCACGTGACGTTCGAGGACGATGCCGGCGCCTATGACCAGAAGGACGCAGCGGGCTTCATCAAGCTCAACGCGCTCCGGCTGCGGCTGCTGGCGCAGCGCGACCGCTAAAAAATCCGCGCTGGCGAGGCGCGCCTCAAATCTGTCCACTGCAAGGGCCGGGTTATCCACCGCCAAACATGGCACCTGTGGATAACTCCGCATTTTCCTGCTTGTGCGACTCAGGATTGGGGCGCAGCTTTCGGGTGTCGGGAGGTTAAACCGAACCTGAATTTCCAGTGGGAAACCATTGAAAGGAATGGGGAAAATATAACCTTCAGATGCTGGCAGCGATGCCCGCAGCAGTGTCGGAAAACACGCGGGAAAAGCTCTTCGGAGCCACTCACGCGAACCGCAGATGCAGCGAGCGGCGCGCAGTCAGGAAGGCTGTTTCGCGGCAGCCGGAAAGGCAGACGGAAAGCATGGCTTCGGCCCTGTCTCTTATACACATCTGACGCTGCCGACGATACTCCTT
>CAWUNP010000174.1:0-4432 GCA_963923805.1 uncultured Novosphingobium sp.
CCCTTGCGGCCGGTGAAGCTGGCATCGAAGTGGGTTAGGGCCGCGGCCAGCGGCCGGACCTTGCGGATTTCGCAGCAGCCGTCGGGATCGTAGGACCAGCGCAACCCGGTCTCGTCGCGCTTGGTTAGGGCCTGGGCATTGGGCGACAGGTTGACGAGGTTGGTCATGCCCAGCCGCTTCATCACCGTATCGCGATAGGCCAGCGTTTCCGGGAAATGCTTGCCAGTGTCCAAAAACAGCACCGGCACGGACCGGTCAATCGTGGCAATCAGGTGGAGCAGCACCGCGCTTTCGGCGCCGAAACTGGAAACGGCGGCAATATCCCCAGCCAGTCCTTCGCGCAGCACGGCGCGCAGCATGGCGATGGTGGGCAAGGCAGCAAAGCGGGCATTGAGCGCTTCGACCTCAGCCGCGGTAAAGCGCGGACCGGTGCGCAGCACATCAAGGCGCCGCGCCGCTTCAGCCATGGCGTTTTGCCCAGATCGGTGAGCGCCCGTCGGTGGTCGGCTGGTAGACCTCGGCATAGCGCCCGAAGGCGTTGTCCGCGTCGGTCGGATCGAGCGGCACCTCGGGTGCGAAGGCGTCAAAGCCGCAGCGGCGCAGATAGGCCAGTTGGTCCACCAGCACGTCGCCCACCGCGCGCAGTTCGCCCTGATAGCCCGCTTCGCGCAGGATCCTGGCAGCGGAATAGCCGCGGCCATCGCCGAAGACCGGGAAGTTCACCTCGATTAGCTGGATCCGTCCCAGGTGCGGGATCAGGTCACGTGCATCGTCGCCCGGCTCAAGCCGGACGGCGGCGGCGTTGGTCTGCTCGCCAAAGGCATCAACCGTCACGCCGGGATCGGCCACAGGTTCGTCATTGCGGAAGCGGAACTGCACTTCAGCCATAAAGCGCCTCCTTGAACGGGGCCATGCCAATGCGGCGGTAGGTATCGAGGAAGCGCTCCTGCCCTTCCTTGTTGCTCAGGTAGACCTGCGTGGCTTTTTCGACTGCGTCGACGATCCCGTCCTCGTCAAAGCCGGGGCCGGTGATCGTGCCGAGCGAGGTATCCGCGCCCTCGCACCCGCCGAGCAGGAGCTGGTAGTTCTCCACCCCCTTGCGGTCGACACCCAGGATGCCGATGTGACCGGCGTGGTGATGGCCGCAGGCGTTGATGCAGCCCGAAATCTTGAGCTTAAGCTCACCGATTTCCTGCTGCTTGGCCGATAGCCGCTGGCTGATTTTCTGCGCCACCGGGATCGAGCGGGCATTGGCCAGGCTGCAATAGTCCAGCCCCGGGCAGGCGATGATGTCACCCACCAGGTCAAGGTTCGCGGTGCCCAGGCCATTGGCCTCCAGCACCTGCCACAGCGCATAGAGATCGGCCTTTTTCACGTGGGGCAGCACGATGTTCTGGGCGTGAGTCACGCGCAGTTCGTCGAACGAGTACTGCTTGGCGAGATCGCCCATCAGGCGGATCTGTTCGCCCGTGGCGTCGCCCGGAATGCCGCCCACCGGCTTCAGGCTGATTGTCGCGGCGATATAGCCGGGCTGCTTGTGGGCCAGGCAGTTGTTATCGACCCACAGCGCGAAGTCCGGATCGGACCGGTCGAGTTCGTCGCTGAGCCCCGTTTCAAAGGCGGGATCGGCGAACATGGCCTTGATCCGCTCCAGTTCGGCCAGCGGCGGCTCGATGTTCTGGCTCAGCAGATGGGCGAATTCGGCCTCGACCTGGCGGGCATATTCGTCCTTGCCCAGCTCGTGGACCAGGATCTTGATCCGCGCCTTGTACTTGTTGTCGCGCCGTCCATATCGGTTATAAATCCGAAGGCAGGCCTCCGAATAGGTTATAAACTGGTCGATCGGCACGAACGGGTTGATGCAGGGCGCGATCATCGGGGTGCGGCCCATGCCGCCGCCAACATAGAACGCCGCGCCAATCTCACCCGCAGCGTTCTTCACGATCTGGATGCCGATATCGTGCAGCTTCATTGCCGCGCGGTCAGTGTCAGAGGCGATGACCGCCATCTTGAACTTGCGCGGCAGGAAGCTGAATTCGGGGTGGAAGGTGGACCACTGGCGGATCAGCTCGGCATAGGGGCGCGGATCGACCACTTCATCCGCCGCCGCACCGGCATATTGGTCTGACGTAGTGTTGCGGATGCAGTTGCCGCTGGTCTGGATCGCGTGCATCTCTACCCGGGCAAGGTCCGCCAGGATATCGGGCGCGTCTTCCAGCTTGATCCAGTTGTACTGGATGTTCTGCCGCGTGGTGAAGTGGCCATAGCCGCGGTCATACTTGTCGGCGATATCGCCCAGCATCCGCATCTGCGCGCTCGACAGCGTGCCATAAGGGATGGCGACGCGCAGCATATAGGCGTGGAGTTGCAGGTAAAGCCCGTTCATCAGCCGCAACGGCTTGAACTGGTCCTCGGTAATGTGGCCTTCAAGGCGGCGGCGCACCTGGTCGCGGAATTCCTCAACGCGGGCATCGACCATCGTCTGGTCGTATGTGTCATACTTGTACATCAGATCACCCAGTCGCCGGCGGCGGGATCGGCCGGCTTCAAAGTCAGGTCGGGGCGGACGGTCGGGCCCAGTGCGCGGATGCGTTCCTTGATGTGGGCGGGGCGGATGCCCTGCGCATCCTTGGTCGCGTCAATCGCATAGGCGGCGTTGACGCGGCGCGCGGCGCTTTCGCGGGCCAGGATCGTATCGGCGTGTTCGCCAACATCGACGGCGTCTTCAACGTGGAGCGACCATTGCACGCCGTCCCACCAGGTGACGGCGCCGGTCTTGAGGTCATTTCCGGTCAGGATTTTCACTGTGCAGCCTCCAGCGCCAATGCGCGCAGCGCTTCGATTTGGGGTTCGGCGGTGACTTCACCGATGACGATGATTGCCGGGCTCTTGACCTTCTCGCGCAGGACAAGCTCGGGCAGGCCCGCGAGGGGCCCGCGCAGCACGCGCATCTGCGGGCGGGTGGCATTCTCCACCACGGCAACCGGCATGTCCGGCGCCAGGCCGTCCTCGATCAGCTTGTCGGCAATGGCTTCGGCCGTGGCGAGGCCCATGTAGATCACCAGCGTGCGACCTTGTCCGGCCAGGCCCGCCCAGTTCTGTTCGCTCAGCCCCTTGCACTGGCCTGCGACGAAGCTGACGATCGAGGCGGAGCGGCGGTGGGTCAGCGGCATCTGCGCCGCGGCGGCGGCCCCGATCGCGGCGCTGATCCCGGGGACGACTTCAACCGGCACACCGGCGGCGTGGCAGGCCTCGGCCTCTTCACCGCCGCGGCCGAAGATGAACGGATCGCCGCCCTTCAGGCGCACCACTTCGGTGCCGGCCTGCGCCTCGCGCACCAGCAGGGCGTTGATTTCTTCCTGCGGCATGGTGTGGCGCGAACGGCGTTTGGCGACCGAGATCAGCCGGGCCTCGGCGCGGGCCATGGCCAGGATCGCCGGATCGACCAGGCCATCGTGCACGATCAGCCGGGCGCGCATGATCAGCCGCGCAGCGCGCAGCGTCAGTAGGTCGGGATCGCCGGGGCCGGCACCAACCAGCCAGACCTTGCCGGAATCGGGATTGGGCTTTGTCATCCCGCCCAACTGCGCGCTTGGGCTGTTACCCGCCAGCCAGAATGCCTTTGCGGGGGATTAGGTCAGCTATTGCGGCTGCATCTGTTCCGGCGGCACGTGCAGTTCCACGCCATGCTGGCCGAACAGCCGCCAGACATTGCGCAGGATGGCCGAACGGATCATGCCGGTGCCGGTTTCGGGCTGGCTGATCGAGACCTGGATCTCGAACTCAATCCGCTTCTCGGCGAAGTTCACCAGCCAGACGGCGGGTTTCGGCTCAGGCTGGACCCGCTCCACCCCCTCGATCGCCTGCAGCATCAGCCGCTCGGCCAGATCAAGATCGGTGCCATAGGCCACGGGGACGGGAACCTTCAGCCGCTCATCCTTGGTGCTCGCGGTCCAGTTCTCGACCGAGGAGGTCATCAGCACTTCATTCGGGATCAGGTACTTGATGTGATCGCGGGTCGTCACGGCCACGGCGCGGATGCCGATGCGATTGACCTTGCCCACAGTCTTGTCCGCTCCGGTCCCCACCGCGATCACGTCGCCCGGTTCGATCGAGCGGTCCATCAGCAGGATGATCCCCGAAATCAGGTTACCCAGGGTCTTTTGCAGGCCAAAGCCGATGGCCAGACCGAAGGCACCGGAAAAGACCGTCAGCGCCGTCAGGTTGATGCCCAGCATCTCCACCCCGATCAGCACCAGCGCGGCCCAGACCGCGATGTTGACCAGCTTTTCGCCCAGCACCTGCTGCGCCAGATCGAGCCGGGTCAGGCGGCGGAACACCCGGCGCACGAACCGCGTCAGCGTCCAGCCGACAACCATGATCCCGATCACCACCACCAGCACCTTGAACCCGCCCAGCAGCGAAATGTGAT
>CAWUNP010000175.1:0-4419 GCA_963923805.1 uncultured Novosphingobium sp.
GTTCGCCGTGGCAATCGCCACGCCCGAGATCATCAAGGCCTATGACGTGAAGCTGAAGATCGCCGGCGTTTCCACCGGACTGACGAGCCGGACCAGCTATGTGATCGGGCAGGATGGCAAGATCCGGTTTGTTCATTCGGATATGGACTTCAAGGATCATGTCCGCCTGACGCTGGAAGCGGTGCAAAAACTTCGCAACGAGAAGCGCTGACCGGCACTGGCTTTACAATCGGGGGGCTTTCGCTAAGCGGGCGGCCTTCGGGCGCTGTCCCAGAAATTACGGAGTTCAGGTATCATGCGTGCCGAAGGGCAGGCCCACATTGACCGGATCAACGCGGCGCTGGCCCTGGTCCGCAAGTTCCTCGACTGGGACCGCGCCTTGCGCCGGCTTGATGAGCTCAACGCGCGCGTCGAGGACCCCAAGCTATGGGACAGCCCGAAGGACGCCGAGGCAGTCATGAAGGAGCGTCGCCGGCTTGAGGCGGCGATCGGCACCGTCAACGATATCTCGGCCCAGATGGCCGATGCGATCGAGTTCGTCGAGCTGGGCGAGCTGGAGGACGATGAGTCCACGATCCAGGAGGGCCTCGATGCCCTTGGCCGCCTGGCCGATCGCGCTGATGCCGACAAGGTTCAGGCCTTGCTGGCCGGCGAAGCCGATGCCAACGATACCTATATTGAAATCCACGCTGGCGCAGGCGGCACCGAAAGCCAGGACTGGGCCGAAATGCTGTTTCGCATGTATACCCGCTGGGCCGAAAAGCGCGGTTTCAAGGTTGATACGATCGAATACCAGGCCGGTGAACAGGCCGGCATCAAGAGCGCGACGATCCTGGTCAAGGGTGAGAACGCCTATGGCTATGCCAAGACTGAGAGCGGCGTGCACCGCCTGGTCCGCATCAGCCCCTATGACAGTTCGGCGCGCCGCCACACCAGCTTCAGCTCGGTCTGGGTATTCCCGGTGATCGATGACAATTTCAGCATCGAGATCAATCCGGCTGACCTGAAGATCGATACCTATCGCGCTTCGGGCGCCGGCGGGCAGCACGTTAACACGACGGACTCTGCCGTCCGGATTACCCACGTCCCCAGCGGTATCATTGTTGCCAGCCAGCAGGATCGCAGCCAGCACAAGAACCGCGAAATCTGTATGGGGATGCTCAAATCGCGCCTCTATGAAGAGGAAATGCGCAAGCGCGAGGAGGCCGCCAGCGCCGAGCATTCTGCCAAGAGCGACATTGGCTGGGGCCACCAGATCCGGTCCTACGTCCTCCAGCCCTATCAGATGGTGAAGGACCTGCGCACCGGCGTGACCAGCCCGACCCCGTCGGACGTGCTTGACGGTGACCTGGACCAGTTCATGGCCGCCGCTCTGGCGCAGCGCGTTACGGGCGAAAAGGTTGAGGTGGAGGACGACGATTGAGGCTGCTGGCAGCCTTGGTCATTCTGGCATTGTTATCGGCCTGCGAGGGCAAGGCCGGGGCTGACCGGGATGAAACGGCACGGGATTTTCCGAAAGCCTGGCGTCCCGTTTCCGATCTTGCCGGCAATGAGTTCGGCAATGAGGATCAGCGCGACAATCTGGGCGAGGCCGAGGTTGTTATGAACCTTGCTGCGATCAAGTCCGGCATGACTGTTGCGGATATCGGCGCGGGTGAGGGCTATTACACCGTGCGCCTGGCCGAACGGGTCGGTGCCAAGGGGCGGGTCCTGGCGCAGGATATTGATCCGGGGGCAATCCAGCGGCTTGGCCAGCGGGTCGAACGCGAACGGCTCGACAACGTTTCGATCAAGATCGGAGCGCCCGATGATCCGCGGCTTCCGGCCAGCAGCTTTGATCGGATCTTCCTGGTCCATATGTATCATGAAGTTGGCGAACCTTACGCCTTCCTGTGGCGGCTGCGTCCGGCCTTGCGCACCGGGGCCAAGGTTATCGTGGTCGATGTTGACCGGCCGACCGATCGCCGCGGCATTCCGCCCAACCTGCTGTTCTGTGAATTTCAGGCCGTGGGCTTTCGTCCTGCGGAATTTGTGCGTAGACCGGAACTCAACGGTTACTACGCGCAGTTTGAGGCAGTTGGGCCACGCCCCGAACCGGGGGCAATCAAGCCGTGCAACACGGCACAAGGAAAGACTGGGAGTTGATGGTTTTCAAGGGTTTAAAGCCGATTCTTTATGGTGGCCGCGAGGTTTGGCCGCTGGTTGAAGGCGGTAAAGGGGTGGCTGCTACCAATCATGCAAGCTCGGGGGCCTGGGCTGCTGCCGGAGGGATCGGGACTGTCAGTGCGGTCAATGCCGATAGCTATGACGCCGAAGGCAAGATCATTCCCCAGATATATGATGCCCTGACTCGCAAGGAACGGCATGAGCAGCTGATCCAGTACGGGATCTCCGGCGCGGTCGAGCAGGTTCGGCGGGCCTTTGAGATTTCGAATGGCAAGGGCGCGATCAATATCAACGTCCTGTGGGAAATGGGCGGCGCGCAGCAGATCCTTGAGGGTGTGCTGGAAAAGACCCGGGGCATGGTCACGGGCGTCACCTGCGGTGCAGGAATGCCCTACAAGCTTTCGGAAATCGCCGCGCGATTTAACGTAAACTATCTGCCGATCGTCAGCTCGGCCCGGGCCTTCCGCGCGCTGTGGAAGCGCGCCTATCACAAGGTCGCAGAGCTGATGGCGGCCGTTGTCTATGAAGATCCGTGGCTGGCCGGTGGTCACAATGGCCTGTCCAACGCCGAAGATCCGCTGAAGCCGGAAGATCCCTATCTGCGCGTCAAGGCGCTGCGCGATACGATGCGCGCCGAAGGCGTGCCGGATTCGGTGCCAATCGTGATGGCTGGCGGGGTCTGGTTCCTGCGTGAGTGGGAAAACTGGATCGACAACCCGGAACTGGGCAGCATCGCCTTCCAGTTCGGCACCCGCCCGCTGCTGACCGAAGAAAGCCCGATCCCGCAAGCCTGGAAGGACCACCTGCGAACCCTGGAACCGGGTGACGTGCTGCTGCACCGCTTCTCGCCCACCGGGTTCTATTCCTCGGCGGTGAAGAACCCGTTCCTGCGCAAGCTGGAAGCCCGCAGTGATCGGCAGATCCCCTATTCAAAGGTTGAAGCCGGCGAACACACGGTCCAGCTGGATGTAGGTGTGCGCGGCAAGAACTTCTGGGTTGCGCCGCGGGATCTTGAACGCGCGCGTGGCTGGGTGGCGGCCGGTTTCAGCGAGGGCCTTCGCACGCCGGACGACACGATTGTTTTCGTGGCGCCGGAAGAGCGGTCCGAAATCCAGCAGGACCAGAAGGACTGCATGGGCTGTCTCAGCCACTGCGGCTTTTCGTCATGGAAGGACCATGACGATTACACCACCGGCCGACTGGCTGATCCGCGCAGCTTCTGCATCCAGAAGACCCTGCAGGACATCGCGCATGGCGGGCCGATTGACGACAACCTGATGTTCGCGGGGCACGCAGCCTACCGCTTCAAGCAGGATCCGTTCTATTCGAACAACTTCACCCCGACGGTGAAGCAGCTGGTCGATCGGATCCTGACCGGCGACTGACACAGAATGGGTGAGGCTGCGCCGGGGCGCGCCTCACCAGCTTGTCCGATCAGTCGAGTTCCCAGGCGCGCTCGCCATGGCTGGTGATATCCAGACCTTCGCGTTCGGCATCTTCGCTTACCCGCATCGGGAAGACCAGGCTGACCAGGACGGCAATCACGGCACTGGCGATGGCCGAATAGAGCGCCACCACACCCACGCCGACGGCTTGGGCCGCCAGCTGGTTGACCATGCCGACGCCCTCGGCATATCCGGTCCCGCCGAAGCTGGGCGAAATGAATACGGCCAGCAACAGCGAACCGATCATGCCGCCCACGCCGTGAACCGCGAAGACATCGAGCGAATCGTCGATCTTGAGCTTTTGCTTGACCAGCAGGATCATCGGATAGCAGACCCCCGCCGCAAACACGCCGAGCAGCATGGCCGCGCCGGGCGAGATATAACCGGCTGCCGGAGTGACCGTGGCCAGGCCGGCGATGGCCCCCGTGGCAAAGCCTACCGAAGTCGGCTTGCCCACCGTGAACCGTTCGATGAGCAGCCAGGCCAAGGCGGCGACGCTGGCGGCGACATGGGTGTTGATGATCGCGCTGGCGGCATCATCACTGGCGGCAAGCGCCGAGCCGCCGTTGAAACCGAACCAGCCCACCCATAGCAGCGCAGCGCCCGCCATGGTCAGCGAGGGGCTGTGCGGCAGCATCAGTGTTTTCGGGAAGCCCTGACGGCGGCCGAGCAGCAGTGCCGCAACCAGGGCCGAAACGCCCGCCGTGGTATGGACCACGATGCCGCCCGCGAAGTCCAGCGTCCCCATCGAGGAAGCCAGCCAGCCCTGACCCCAGACCCAATGCGCGACCGGCGCGTATACGATCAG
>CAWUNP010000176.1:0-4417 GCA_963923805.1 uncultured Novosphingobium sp.
CTGCCGGGGTTAATGGGTGTCAGTTTCAACCACCATCAAGCATCAAACGTCGGTCTGGTCGCCGCAGGCTGTGGCGGCCATTGCCGATCAGCAGCTGCCCGCCATTCCCCTCATTACGGCGGCCGACGTTCATGATGCGTTGCCGGGCTTCCAGCTGTGGGATTGCTGGCCGTTTGAAACTCCGCAGGGCGCAACGGTGCGGTTTGATGGCTGGGCCGCCTGGGTGGTGATGTGCGCGCCGCGCGACGTCCATCCGGACCTGCGGCATGATATTGCCCGGCTCCGCCTGATGCTGGAGCGTGATGGTGCCTGGCGTGATTGCGGTTATCTCCTGCCGGAAGAGCTCAATCCCGGTTCGCGCGAATGGGCCGGTTCGACCGTCTTTGATCCGGCAACGGGCCGGGTGACCCTGTTCTACACCGCCACCGGGCGGCGCGGCGATACCGGACGCAGCTTTGAGCAGCGCCTGTTCCAGACCACGGGCTCGCTTGAGCAATCGGGTGAGACGATCCGCGTGACCGGCTGGACTGCGCCGGTGGAAAGCGTGGTGGCTGACGGCAAGCACTATGTCATCGTCAACCAGACGGTGGGAACGCCGGGCTTCATCAAGGGCTTTCGCGATCCGTTCCACTTCCGTGACCCGGCTGACGGGGCCGACTATCTGCTGTTCACCGCTTCTGATGCGGCCTCGAGTTCGGCCTTCAACGGCGTGATCGGGCTCGCCCGAGCCAGCGGCAATGGATTTGCCAACTGGTCGCTGCTGCCTCCGCTGGTCAGCGCCAATGGCGTCAATAACGAGATGGAGCGGCCCGTGCTGCGGGTCCATGGCGGGCGCTATTACGTCTTCTGGTCGACCCAGCGCCGCACTTTCGATCCGGCCGGGCCGAGCGGGCCGAACGGGCTCTATGGCATGGTTGCGGATCAACTCGCCGGGCCGTGGCACCCGCTCAACGGCACCGGTCTGGTTGCGCCGAACCCGGCGGAAGAGCCAGTCCAGACTTATAGCTGGTGGGTGATGGACAACCTCGAAGTGGCCGGCTTTATCGACAACTGGGGGCTTAAGGGCCGCAGCGTGACGGAGCAGCCCGAACTGGTTGTCAGCACCTTTGGCGGCGTACCGGCTCCGCGCTTCCGGATTGCGCTGGACGGGGAAAGCGCGCAGATCGTCAACCGATGAGCGAGCCGCTGTACGGATTGGTGGAAGCTGGCGGCACGAAGTTTGTGCTGGGCATCGCGCGTGGCCCTGATGAGATCATTGCCACCACCCGGATCCCGACAACCAGCCCGGACGAAACCATTCCCGCCATGTGTGATTGGCTGGCCGGTCATGGACCCCTGACTGCGGTCGGCATGGCCACGTTTGGTCCGGTGGAAGTGGATCGCGCCTCACTGCAGTGGGGTCATATCCTTTCGACCCCGAAGGCCAACTGGTCCAACACGGACTTGGTGGGCCCGCTGGTGGCGCGGCTTGGCTGCCCGGTCGGCCTCGATACCGATGTAACGGCCGCGGCCTTGGCCGAATACCGCTGGGGGGCGGGCCAGGGCCAGCCGTCGGTGCTCTATTTCACGATCGGGACCGGCGTGGGTGGCGGCGCCGTCATCGGTGGCCGGACGCTGTCCGGGATCTCTCACCCGGAAATGGGCCATATCCATCTGCCCCTGCACCCGGCCGATGCAGATTTTGCCGGCGTTTGCCCGTTTCACGGCACCTGCCTTGAAGGCATGGCGAGCGGACCGGCGGTGCTGGCCCGGTATGGCATGTCGCTGTCCGAATTGCCGGAAGACCATTCCGGGCATGATGTCATCGCCTGGTATCTGGCGCACGCTGTCACGGCGGTGCAGGCCATGTTCGAACCGGGCCGGATCGTGCTGGGCGGCGGCGTGATGGCTACGCCCGGCCTGATCGAGCGGGTTCGGGCCAAGGCTGACCGGATCGGCAATGGCTATTTCCGGGGCAAGGCTTCTGAGATCGTCGTTCCCCCGGGGCTGGGCGACCGATCGGGGTTGCTGGGCGCGCTGGCGCTGGCCCAGGCTGCGGTCAGCTAGACAGCCGCACCACCAGTTCGGGCATCATTACTACCGAACTGGTATCCTCTCCCGCGATCCGGCGCAGCAGCAGGTCCACCAGGTTGCGTGCGCCGGTGGTCAGGTCCTGCTTGACGGTCGTCAGACGCGGCACGGTATGCTCGCCCAGGGCCAGGCCGTCATAGCCGATCACCTTGACATCACCCGGTACCGCCAGCCCGATTTCCGACAGGGCGCGCAGCACGCTCATGGCGATGACATCAGACGCGGCCATGATGCCGTCAGGCAGGGCTGCGGCCTGTTCGAGATAGCTGGCGATGCCGCTGTCATTGGCCCCGGCGGCAAGATGGGCGGGGAAAATGGTCAGGCTGTCGGCCATGCCGGCGCGGCTGAGGGCGTTGCGGCAGCCTTCCAGCCGCTGGGCAATTTCCAACGGCGTGGGATCGCCGAAGAACGCGATCCGCTTGCAGCCGCGCTCCAGCAGATGACTGGCGGCGATATCACCGCCGGCAATGTTGTCTGACCCCACCGAACAATGGACCTGCCCGCTCGAATGACCGCCCCAGACCACCAGCGGGCGATAACGCGCCGCGGCCCGGTCCAGCACGGCTGACTGGTCGGACTGGCCAATCACGATGATCCCGTCGACCCGGCCCGAATCGGCATAGCGTTCCAGCCAGTCGTCATCAGTCGGGATCACCCGGCTCAGGACCAGATCATAGCCGCGTTCGGTCAAGGCATCGGCCAGCAGGCCCAGCATCGTGATGAAGAACGGATCAGAGATGTGCTGGCCGGTTTCGTGTCCCAGCGGGATCAGGACGCCAATCGCCCCGGTGCGTTGGATTCGCAGGTTGCGGGCCATGATATTGGGGCGAAATTCATGCTCGCGCGCAAGGGCCTGGATCCGCTCACGCGTTTTCTGGCTGATCAGCCCGGCCCCGGACAGCGCACGCGAAACCGTGCCGGGTGAAACGCCGGCAATCTTGGCAAGATCGGCAATGTTTCGGATGCGTGGCCGTTCGCTCATGGCCCCATTTCCCTACAAACGCCGACAAAGGCAATGACCAAAGTAAGCATATACTCTTAAAACTGATGTTTGCACTTGCGCTTGCAATCGATTGCGATAAATGTGCAATCGATTGTCGGTACGGGGCATTGCCTTGTGCGCGGCAGATGTGCCCCGCAAAAGGGGTGGTTGAGGGGAGGATACCCATGAAGAAGTCGCAGTTGCGTTGCGTAGCCTCGGCCCTGGCGATTGTCGCCGGCGCCAGCTTTGCCGTCCCGGCCATGGCGCAGGATGCGCCTAAGGATGAAGCCGGCGGGCTTGATGAAATTGTCGTCACGGCATCGGGCCGCGACAAGACCCAGATCGACAGCTCGATCTCGGTCACGTCGGTCAGCGCCGACCTGATCCAGGACTTCAAGCCCAGCTCGGAAGCCGAACTGTTCCGCATGCTGCCGGGCATCCAGGTGGCCGGTACGTCGGGCCCGGGTGGTAACTCGAACATCGCCGTGCGCGGTCTCCCGGTGGCCACCGGCGGTGCGCCGTTCGTGCAGCTGCAGGAAGATGGCCTGCCGACCGTGCTGTTCGGTGACATGCAGTTCGGCAACAACGACTACTGGACCCGCTTCGATGCGACCACGCAGAAGGTTGAGGCCGTCCGCGGCGGTACCGCTGCGACCTTCGCCTCGCAGGCGCCGGGTGCGGTCATCAACTACATCAGCCACACCGGCAAGGAAGAAGGCGGTTTCATCCAGCTCAACAAGGGCCTGGGATACAACGAAACCAAGGTCGATTTCCGCTATGGCGGCGCAATCAGCGACACGCTCTATTTCCACCTGGGCGGCTTCTACAAGGTTGGCCGCGGTCCGTTGAAGGCTGGTTACAACGTCTCGGACTCGGTCCAGATCAAGGGTAACGTCACCAAGGAATTCGCGGACGGCAAGGGCTATATCCGCTTCCTGTTCAAGTATGCCGACACCCAGGAACCGAACTACACCGGCGCCCCGGCGCTCGGCACCGTTTCGGGCGGCAAGGTTTCGAACCTGCAGCCCTTCCCGGGCTTCGACGGTCGTGACCAGTCGAACTATTCGAACCTCAACTCGTCGTTCCTGATCTACAACCGTGACGGCGATCTTGAACGTGTTGCCATGTCGGGCATCACGACCAATGCCAAGTCGATCCAGAACCAGTTCCACTATGAGTTCTCGGACGCGATCACGGTCGACAACAACATGCGCTGGACCGACATGAGCGGCGCCTTCACCTCGCCGTTCCTGGGCGTTGGCCGCACCTCGTCGGTGATCGGCTCGACCGTCAATGGCGGTGTCGTTGCCCAGATCCGCTATGCGGCGGGTCCGAAGGCCGGTCAGGCCTATACCGGTGCCTACA
>CAWUNP010000177.1:0-4370 GCA_963923805.1 uncultured Novosphingobium sp.
AGAAGGCCCGCCTGGCCAAGGCGCTGGAGCTTTCGACCAAGGAAGCCAAGAGCCTGGAAGGCCGCCTCTCCAACCCGGCCTTTGTCGAAAAGGCCAAGCCCGAAGCAGTCGAAAAGGCCCGCGCCGATCACGCCATGCACCAGGCCGAGGCCGAACGCCTGGCCGCAGCACTGGCGCGGCTGGGATAATCCACCCCCTCCCCCTCGATGGGGGAGGGATACCGCAGCTTGGCGCGCCAGCGCCTAGCGCAGGTTGGGTGGGGGTGCGGCTGCTGCCGCGCGCGACCGGCCAATCACCCCCATCCAGCGGCGACTAGGCGGCGATGCCGCCAAGTCTCTGAATCCTTCCCCCATCAAGGGGGAAGGTTTAAGCCCCCCCTGTCCTACTTCGCGCAAATCTGCCAAGGACGCGCCATGCCATTCGCCCGCGCCTCTCTGTCTCATGCCTGCTCGGAAGCGGGTGCTGGCTTTTTTTATTTTTCCAGCGCGGCAAAGACCCGGATTCCGGCGTTTTCGCCAGGATTTCCGGGGCTCTCGGGCTGTTGGGAGAAGCGGACTCAGTGTCAACTGTGTCAACCTGAGCGTAACGCTGCCTGATGCTGACGCTTGCCACCACCACACCGGGTGAACCGGAGATCTTCGCCTCGCTGCAAGGCGAAGGTGCCAGCCTGGGGCGGCCGGTGGCCTTCGTGCGCCTGTCGCGCTGCAACCTGGCCTGCACCTGGTGCGACACGGCCTATACCTGGCGGTTCGAGGGCGACAACAGGCCCCACCGCGATGGCCTAGCCTTTGAGCGCAAGGCCAATCAGGTGGTGCTGGAAGAGGCCGATGTCGCCGCCCGGATCATGGCGCTGGGACAGGACCGGCTGGTGATCACCGGGGGCGAGCCGCTGCTGCAGGGCGCTGCGCTGGCCCGGATGATTCACATCCTCAACGCGCTCCCCCACAGCGCAAATGTGATCCCCCGCGAAGGCGGGGGTCTCAGGCCGGAACAGCACGACTCCGCCCAAGGTCCCCGCCTGCGCGGGGACTCACAGCGCATGACGATCGAGATCGAGACCAACGGCACGGTCGCCCCGCACCCTGCGCTCGATCCTCTGGTCAGCCAGTACAATATCAGCCCGAAACTGCGCCATTCCGGGAATCCCGTTGAATCCGCACAGATTCCCGAGCGGCTGGCCGAATGGATTCAGAAACCTCAAGCTTGGTTTAAGTTTGTGATCGCCACCGCATCCGACGTCGACGAGGTGCTGGAATTGATCGCCGCGAATGGTCTGCCGCGCGAACGCATCTTCCTGATGCCCGAGGGAACCGATAGCGCCACCCTGCGCGAGCGCGAGCGCTGGCTGGCCCCGCTGGCGCTGCAACATGGGCTGCGCCTTTCCGACAGGATGCATATCCACCTCTATGGAGATACCCGCGGAACATGAGCGATAAGCCAGCTGCCGCCGCCCGCTTGCGCGGGAACCTGACCGAAGGGCCGCTGACGCGCACGCTGCTGGTCTTCGCCCTGCCGCAACTGGTCGGCAACGTGCTGCAAAGCCTGAACGGCTCGATCAACGCGGTCTGGGTGGGGCAATTGCTGGGTGACGAGGCGCTGGCCGCCACGGCCAATTCGAATATCCTGATGTTCCTGCTGTTCGCACTGGTCTTCGGCTTTGGAATGGCGGCAACGGTGCGAATCGGTCAGGCCTGGGGCGCGAGCGATGTTGTTTCGGCCCGGCGCGTGCTGGGTACCGCGCTGGGGCTGACCGGGATGATCTCGCTGATCATGGCCAGCCTGGGCATCCTGTTCGCGGACAAGGTGCTGGACCTGCTGGCCACCCCCGGCGCGGCGCACAAGGAAGCCCTGGCCTATTTGCGCGTGGTGTTCATCGCCAACCCGATCGCCACGATCACCACCATGATCGCGATGGGCCTGCGCGGATCGGGCGACGCGGCAACGCCGCTGCGCTTCATGATCCTGGCAACCGTGCTGGACGTAGCGCTTAACCCGGTGCTGATCCTGGGCCTGGGCCCGGCCCCCGCGCTGGGGATTGCCGGATCGGCCTGGGCCACGGTGATCGCCACCGCGATCGGCTTCGTGGCCATGATCATCTGGATCTATGCCAAGGACCTGCCGCTGCGGCTGCGCGGGGCGGAACTGGCCTGGCTGCGGCCGCGCTGGGAAGAGACGCGCTATCTGCTCTCACGCGGGCTGCCGATGGGCGCGCAGATGCTGATCATCTCCGGCGCGGGGGTGATCATGATCGGGCTGGTCAACCGCGAAGGCCTGGTCACGGCGGCGGCCTATGGCGCGCTGCTGCAGATCTGGAATTACATCGGCATGCCGGCCATGGCGATTGGCGGCGCTGTCAGCGCGATGGTAGCCCAGCATATCGGGGCCGGCCGCGAGGACCGGGTCGATGCCATCAGCCGGACCGGCAGCCTGGCCAATCTCGCCATGACCGGGCTGCTGATTGCCGCCCTAGTCCCGTTCGACCGGCCGGTGCTTGAAATGTTCCTGGGCGCGCAAAGCCCCTCGGTGGCGACTGCGCTGCATATCCAGGATCTGGCGATCTGGACCTACCTGCCCTTTGGCGTAACGATCGTGCTGTTCGGCACGCTGCGGTCCTATGGCGTGATCTATGCGCAGCTCGCGGTGCTGCTGGTCGCAATGTATGCTGTGCGGCTGGGGGCCTATCACCTGCTCTACCCCGTCCTGGCGGCAGACGCGCTGTGGTATTCGTTCCTGCTCAGCTCGGTCACCTCGCTGTTGCTGACCCTGCTGACCTATTTCCTGCTGCCCTGGCGCAAGCGGATGCTGGAGCGGATTGCGGCGATGGAGGGCCAGTCACCTGCGTGACTGGCGGCAACGCCAGCCCGCTATCGTCCTTGCGCCCGCCAGCGCTGGACCGTGCGCTGGACCATATCCTCCTCGCCCCCGCACTCCTGCCACAGGACGCTGATCGCGGGATCGGCCGAAGCCGGGCGCTTGGCTTCCTCCAGTTCGTCAAAGGCCACCCGCATCGGGATCGAAACGCCCTCACCGCAAATGATGCATTCGCGATTTCGCAGCGCGGGGATCGCATCAAGAAAGCCCCGGGCGCCCTCCGGCATCGCCGCCTTGACGAAGGCCTGGTCGCGTTCGTTGTTAAGCCGCATCACGATGATCGTGCCGCACTGCGACAGCACGGCTTCGGACAGGTCTGACGGGCGCTGCGTTATCAGGCCCAGGCTAACGCCGTACTTGCGGCCTTCCTTCGCAATCCGGCCCAGCGTCCGGCCAACCGAGGAGCCATCGGCGTGCCGCTCATTCGGCACATAGCGATGGGCCTCTTCGCAAACCAGCAGGACCGGGCGGGTCTGCTCGTCACGCGCCCAGATCGCAAAGTCAAACACAAGCCATCCCAGCACGGCCACCACAGTGGCCGTCACGTCGGCCGGCACACCGGAAACATCGATGATCGAAAGCGGCTTGCCCTGCGTCGGCAAGCGGAAGATCTTGGCAATGAACTCCGCCATCGTATCGCCAACCAGCATGCCGGAAAACATGAACTGGAAACGTGGATCGGCCTTCAGTTCATCGATCTTGTGCTTGATCCGCATATAGGGGGCCGAAGAGGTCGACTTATCAAGCTTGCCCATCTCCGCCTGGATCAGGCCGGTCAGATCAGACAACAGATACGGAACGGGGCTATCGACGGTGACCTTGCCGATCGCATCAGCCAGCCGGCTCTTCGATCGGGCGGCAAGCAGGCACTTGGCAAGGATATCCATGTCCTCTTGCCGATCGTTGCCGCTGGAGGTCAGGAAGACTTCGCAGTGTTCTTCGAAGTTCATCAGCCAATAAGGCATCTGCAGGTTGGAGACATCGAACACCATCCCCGTCTGCCTGAATGCCTCGGCATATTCGCCGTGCGGATCGATCATCACGACATGGGCCTGCGGTGCAGCCTGGCAGATCCGGTGCAGGATCAGCGCCGTGCCGGTCGACTTGCCGGTCCCGGTCGAGCCGAGCAGGGCAAAGTGCTTGCCCAGCAGCGAGTCAATATAAAGCCCGGCCCGGCTATCGGCGGTGGGAAACACGGTCCCGATCTCGATCGCGGCACGGCCATCGCCGGCATAGATCTGGCGCAGATCCTTGCTTGTCGCCGGATAGACCAGCGCCCCCGGGACCGGATAGCGCGTCACCCCGCGGCGGAACGAATGGATCCGGGTCGTCAGCCGCTCTTCTTCGCCTTCACCCAGAAAATCGACCTGCGCCATGACCACGCCAGGCGTCTTGCTATCCTGCCGCTGGGACCGGATCGACGCCAATAGCCACCCCTTGCCGACCTGGATCTTGATCTGGCTGCCCACTTGCCCGGCCAGGGCGACGGACAGATCATG
>CAWUNP010000178.1:0-4365 GCA_963923805.1 uncultured Novosphingobium sp.
CGCTTTGGCTTGAAGATCCCGGAATGGCGGGTCATGGCCGTGCTGGGGGATGCCGGGGCGCAGACCCAGCGCAGTCTGGTCGGTGCAACGCGGATGGACAAGGTTGCCGTCAACCGCGCCTGCAAGGTGCTCGAAGATCGTGGGCTGGTCGGCCGCAGCCCCAATGCCGATGACGGCCGTTCACACCACATTGAGCTGACGACGGCCGGCAAGGCCATGCACGCCGAAATCATGCCTCTGGCGCTGGATATGGAGCGGCGGCTGTTTGCTTCGCTCTCTGCCGCCGAGCTTGACGATTTCAAGGCCCTGCTGGCGCGGATCACGGCGCGGGTGGCTGAGCTGGAAGCAACAACCCCGGCCATGGAGCTGACCTGATGAAACTGGCAAGTCTTCCCGGTGGACGCGACGGGCGTCTGGCGATCGTCAGCAGTGACCTGGTCTGGTATGCCGATGCTTCGCATCTTGTCCCCACGCTGCAAGCCTTGCTGGATGACTGGGATCGCCATTTCCCCCTGTTGCAGGCCCTGGCGACCGAATTGGAGCATGGGGCGATCCCGCGGGAGCGCTTTCATGAGCGCGATGCCCTGGCGCCCCTGCCGCGCGCCTACCAGTGGGCCGATGGCTCGGCCTACGTCAATCACGTTGAATTGGTGCGTCAGGCGCGGGGCGCGGAACTGCCGCAGAGCTTCTGGCACGATCCGCTGATGTACCAAGGCGGCAGCGATGACCTGCGCGGTGCGCGTGCGCCGATCACCCTGGCCGACGAAGCTTGGGGCTGCGATATGGAAGCCGAGATCTGCGTGGTGACGGATGACGTGCCGCAAGGCGTGTCCGCCACAACCGCGCTGGATCACATCCGGCTGGTCGGCCTGGTCAACGACGTTTCGCTGCGCAACCTGATCCCCGATGAACTCGCCAAGGGCTTTGGCTTTGTTCAGTCCAAGCCGGCCAGCCATTTCTCGCCGGTGTTCGTGACCCCGGACGAGCTGGGCGATGCCTGGGTGGGCGGTCGGCTTAATCTGGTCTTGCGGGTTGACCTGAATGGCGAGCCCTTTGGTCGGGCCGAAGCCGGGGAGGAATGCACCTTCGATTTCGGCACGCTGATCGCCCATCTGGCCAAGACCAGGCGGGTCAGCGCGGGTTCGATCATCGGTTCCGGCACGGTTTCCAATCGCGATCCCGATGGCTCACCGGGGCGGCCCTGCAAGGACGGCGGTCGCGGCTATTCGTGCATCGCCGAACAGCGGATGATCGAGACGATCGCCACCGGCAAGCCGGTTACGCCGTTCCTGTGCTATGGCGACACCGTCCGGATCGAAATGCGCGACCGTGCGGGTCATTCGATCTTTGGTGCGATCGATCACAGCGTCATCGAGCCCTAATCGACCAGCCGGAGCGACAACCCTAGTTGCCGGGCGGATTGCCAATTCCGCTGGCTGAAAAGGCATCGGAGATCGAACAGGCGGCAGGCCCAAGGATCACCACAAACAGCACCGGCAGGATGAACAGGATCAGCGGCACGGTCATGATGGCCGGCAAACAGCCCGGCGCAAATCGCAAAGGTGATGATGGCTATACCCAGCTGCCAGGCGACATCGGGCCAAAGGCTGAGGCCGCTTGCCCACCAGTAGAGCGGCGCAGCCAGCGCGATCGCGGCGTTGAGCCAGTTGTCGATTTCGCGGCGGCGGATATCGGTGATCGCGGCAACCACCAGTGCGATTGCCAAGGCCCCCAGCAGTACGTAGTGAAATTCGACGTTCGGCATTGCCCGCCCCCTCAAAGTCAGGGCAGGGATACAAGGCAGGGCTTACCAAACAGTAACCACCGCCGGGAGGCTGAAATTAGCCAAATGCTCTCCGCCCATGACCGCCGCGCCATTCCGCCGGGAGCGGTCGAAGCGCGTTGGCTCGCGCCGGATGGCCACCCGGTCCGGCGGATCGACTGGCGCCCGGCAAGGCCGCGCGGCGCGATCCTGTTCCTGGGTGGCCGCGGCGATTTTTATGAGAAATACCTCGAAGCCTTTGCCCATTGGCACGAACAGAATTGGGCGATCACGGCATTTGATTGGCGCGGGCAGGGTGGCTCGGGCCGCTTGGGCAGCGATCCCTATACCGGCCATGTTGCGGATTTTGCCATCTGGGTGGAGGATCTGCGCGCATTCTGGCGCGCCTGGACTGCCCGAATGCCGGGCCCGCATATCGTCGTTGCCCATTCGATGGGCGGGCATCTTGCGCTGCGGGCAGTGGCGGAAGGTGCGATCGATCCGGCCGCGCTGGTGCTTTCTGCGCCGATGCTGGGGCTACGCGATGGCAATATGCCCGACTGGTTGTTGCATTGCCTGGCAAAAGTGCTGTGCCGCCTTGGCGATCCGCGCCGGCCGGCCTGGAAATGGAGCGAGCGGCCCGGGCAGCCGCCGGACAGTCGCGGCGATCTGCTGACCCACGACCGTGATCGCTATGCCGATGAACTGTGGTGGCGCCAGCAGCGCCCGGAGCTGGTCACGGGTCCCGGATCGTGGCGCTGGATCGAACGCGCCTATGCCTCGATGCGCGGGTTAGCCCGGCGCAGTGTCCTGACCCGGATCAAGCTGCCGGTCTTGCTGCTGGCAACCGATCAGGATGCCTTGGTCAGTTTCCGGGCGATCCGGCGGGCGGCGCGGCTTTTGCCAGACTGCAAACTGGTCAATTTCGGGACGCGCGCCCGGCACGAAATCCTGCGCGAAGCGGATCCGGTCCGCAACGAGGCACTGGACCGGATCGATGCATTTCTGGCACGGGCGCTGGCATGAGCAATAAGTTCGATTTTGCGATTGTCGGCGCCGGGATTGCCGGGGCCTCGCTGGCTGCCGGTCTGGCGGCGCATGGCAGGGTTGTACTGCTCGAGGCGGAAGACCAGCCAGGCTATCATTCCACCGGGCGATCTGCGGCATTCTGGACCGAGAGCTATGGCGGACCGCAGGTTCAGCCCCTGACCACGGCATCGGGGCCGTTCCTGCATGCGCATGGCTTCCTTGCGCCGCGCGGTGCGTTGACCTTGGCGCGCGGCAACGAATTGGCTGGGCTGGCGGCCTTTGCCGCCGAATTTCGTAGGCTTGGCGTGCGGGTGGATGATCTCGACCGGGCGGCGCTGGAAGCGCGCTTGCCGGGGCTCCGCCCGGAATGGCAGGCCGGCGCTTATGAGCCGGACTGTTGCGATATCGACGTTGCGGGCCTTCACCAGCACTGGCTGGCAGCGGCCCGTCAGGGCGGTACCCAGCTGTGGACGCGGGCCCGGCTTGTTGCGGCGCGGTACCAGGGTGCTCAATGGCAGCTAACGATGGCTGACGGCCGCACAGCGCGGGCACAGGTGCTGGTCAACGCCGCCGGGGCCTGGGCTGATCCGGTGGCCGAACTGGCAGGGGCCAGACCGCTGGGCATCCAGCCCTATCGTCGCACCGTTGCCCAGCTGCGTCTGGCGGACGGACCACCCGCGGACCTGCCACTGGTCTTGGGGATCGACGGCCTGTTCTATTTCAAGCCCGAGGCAGGCCGGCTGTGGCTGAGCCCCCATGACGAGACGCCGAGCCTGCCCTGTGACGCCGCGCCGGAAGAGCTTGATGTGGCCCTGGCGATCGACCGGTTTGAACAGGTGGTGGACTGGCAGGTCACCCGGATCGAGCATCGCTGGGCGGGGCTGCGATCCTTTGCGCCCGACCGGCTGCCGGTTTACGGGTTCGACCCGGAGCTGCCGGGCTTCTTCTGGTTTGCCGGGCAGGGCGGGTTCGGCATCCAGACCGCTCCCGCGGCCGCTGATCTGGCGCAGGGTCTGATCCTGGGCACTTCACCGATGATCGATCCCGCGCCCTATGATCCGGCGCGGCTGCGTTAGCCGTCAGTTGCGCTTCGCGGCCAAGGCCGCATCGCTCGCCAGCCGGTCAGCCCGCTCGTTTTCCGGGTGGCCATCGTGGCCCTTGACCCAGATCCAGTCGATCCGGTGGCGGCGGCGCGATTCCAGCAGCGTTTGCCAGAGGTCGGCATTGAGCACGGGCTTCTTTTGCGAATTCTTCCAGCCGTTCTTCTGCCAGCCGAAGATCCATTTGGTGATCCCGTCGATCACATAGCGACTGTCGGTATGCAGCGCGACGTGACACGGTTCCTTGAGGGCATCGAGCGCGCGGATCACCGCGGTCAGTTCCATGCGGTTGTTGGTGGTCTGCGGCTCGTGGCCGGCCAGTTCCTTTTCGTGCTCACCCATCCGCAGGACAACACCCCAGCCGCCGGGGCCGGGGTTGCCCTTGCAGGCCCCGTCGGTGAAGGCTTCAATCCGCTTCATCCGGCGGCGAAGATGCCGGCGTTGGCCGGATCGGCATAGAATTCCAGCCGCCGG
>CAWUNP010000179.1:0-4356 GCA_963923805.1 uncultured Novosphingobium sp.
TGTGTATAAGAGACAGATACTTGGGATAGGCTGCGGCGTCCTTCCTGGAGAAGCGCGCGAACTCCGCCTCGGTCCGGCCGGCGCCGCCGCCCAGCTTGAGGTAGTCATTCTCGAACGGGAAGAAGTTGCTGATCGTCCGCTCGATCACGCGGTAGCCATGATCGTGCAGCTTCATGTCCGCGATCACCTGCGGGCGCAGCAGGCTGACGGTGTAGCTGGCGGTGGAATTGCGAAAACCCGGATGGAACTCCTCGGTCACCGCCGCCCCGCCCACCACGTGCCGCCGCTCCAGCACGCGCACGCGCATCCCGGCGCGGGCCAGGTAAAAGGCGCAGGTCAGGCCATTGTGGCCGCCGCCGATGATCAGCGCGTCGTAAGTCTTGGTCATTGCTTGCTCCAGCCCGGTGCGGGCGCGAATGGTTGGCGGGCCTCGGGGATCAGCGCGCGGATCTTGCGGGCGAAGCTGCGCAGGCAGACCTCGCTCTGGCCGATCGGGCCATTGCCATAGGTCTTGCTCTGCATCCCCTGCTGCACGCGGGTGATCAGCCAGGTATCCTCGGCATTGACCACGCGGTTGATCCGCCAGTTGGCATAGCGGGCGAGCTTCATTTCCCGCCGGCTGTCTGGCAAGGCATAGGCCACTTCGCGCAGCAGGCACTCGGTCGGGCTGATCGGCAGCCACTGCATGAAGTCGATCTGATCGGCGTAGATATCGAAGGCCATGTTCGGCCAGAGCTTGTAATAGAGCCAGCGCCCGTGCGCCTCTTCCGGCAAGTGAACGACCCGCGGCAGGTAGGTGCGATAGAACTGCTCCCAGAAGTTCTGTTTCTCGTTCTTGATCACATCGCCATAGAGCCGGTCAGCCCAGCCGTGGGCCTCGATCCGATAGGTCTTGCCGACCAGCCGGGTCAGGCCATCGTGGGCGACCGGAATGTGCAGGTTATCGGAATAGTTATCGCCCACATTCTTCCAGTTGACGCCGCGCGGGCGCAGCCGGACCGGAGCCATCCGTTCCATCTCGGCAAAGCGGTACTGGCTGACCTCGGCCTCGAACGGGGCCATCATTTCGCCCACGGTGGGGAAAGCGCCGGGTGCCAGATTCACGAAGATGAACCCGTGCCAGATCTCGGTTGCGACCGGGACCAGGCCGTTCTCCTCCAGCTTGAGCGCCGGATATTCGCTCTTCATCGGCACGCCTGACAGGCGCCCATCGGTTTCGAAGGTCCAGGCGTGATAGGGGCAGACCAGCTTCTTCGCACAGCCCATCGGCCCTTCGACCAGCCGCATCGCGCGGTGGCGGCAGACATTGGTGAAGCCCCGCACTTCACCATCATCGCCGCGGATGACGATCACGCTTTCGCCCAGGTAATCGATCGTCTGGTAATCGCCGCGGTTCGGAATTTCGTTCACGTGGCAGACGATCTGCCACGACGGCCGGATCACCCGCTCCATTTCAAGATCGAAGAACTCGCGGTCGTGATAGATCCAGCCGGGCAGGCTGAAATCGGCATCGGGATCAACATCCGGCCCGTCGATCCCGGCAACTTTGGCTTCCAGCTTGCCCATTTCCAGCCCCCCCATTCCGCCTGAAACGCTTACTTCGACAGCGCCGGCAGCAGGCTGAAGTAATAGACCAGTCCCGGGCGGATATTGCGCAGTTCAACCCGTTCATTGAGGCCATGCGAGAAATCATCGCTGTCCTTGATGAAGACCGGGCTGATGCCATAGCTGGGCACGCCCTTGGCACGATACCACATCGAATCTGATGCGCCCGAGCTTTGCGCCGGGATCACCGGAACCTTGGGCCAGGAAACGGCCATGGCCTTGTCCAGCGCCGCAACAAAATCGGGCCGCATCGGCGAGGCATCGCTCTCGGTCGCGGTATCACCGGTCATGTCGGTGATCTTGACTTCAGGGACACCGGCCACCTGCTGCAGTTCGGCAATGATCTGGGCGCGGGTATGGCCCGGGAAGACGCGGCAATTGACATTGGCCGTGGCGCGCTGCGGCAGGGCGTTCGGCGCATGGCCGCCGTGGACCATGGTCGGCACGCAGGTGGTGCCAACCTTGCCGACATAGCCGGTGCTGGTGCGCAGGGTGGCAATGGCGGCTTCGTCGTTCACATTGGCCGCGAAGGCGCGCATCGCGGCGGCCAGCTTGGGATCGCTTTCAAACTGCGCGGCCTTGGCGAAATAGGCTTTGGTCAGCGGGTTCTGCTGAGCCTTGAAGCGATAGGCGCCGATCCGGGCCAGGGCCTGTGACAGCTGGGCGATGGCATTTTCGGCCCGCGGAGCGGAACTGTGGCCACCGGCGTTGGTCACTTCCAGCTGGATGTCCATATAGGTCTTCTCGCCGCCGTCCCAGGTCCAGTAGAGCGGCTTGCCCGTGGCTTCATCCAGCGCCCCGCCCGAACCATCGGTGTTGAGCACCATTTCGGCATTGGCAAAGCGATCGGCCAGGATCCGGCCGGTCTTCATCGTTGTTTCCTCGTCGCCCGAGAAAGCGATCACGATCGTCCGCTTGGGCTTGTAGCCGCTCTTGCGCAGCTCCATCAGGCCGACCATCGCCAGCACTTCCGAGAACTTCTGATCGCTGGCGCCGCGGCCATAGAGATAGCCGTTCTCCACCACCGGGGTGAACGGATCGCGGGTCCAGTCCTTGGGGTTTGCCTCGACCACGTCCATGTGGCCCGAGATCACCAGCGGCTTGAGCCCCGGATCGCTGCCCTGCCAGGTGGCAACCAGATAGGCCGTGTCATCCACCGGGGTGATCTCGATATCCTGTTCGGCCCAGCCGGCGCCCAGCAGGGCCTGCTTGTAAAGCTTGGCGACTTCCGCAGTCTTGTTGCCCGCACCCTGCACGGACCGCAGCGCGATCGCCTGCTTGGAGAGTTCCAGAACCTGGCTTTCGGCGGCGGCACTGGGCGCCTTGGGCGGCGCGGCCAGCACCGGGGCAGACAGGGTGGTGGCAACAAGCAGCAGGGCGGCACGGCGCATGGGGATTCTCCTTTGGACCGCTGCCTAGAACAACGATCCGGTCTTGGGAACTGCAGAAGGCAACAGCTTGGGAACCAACAGCACCAAGCCCCGGTTATACGGCGGAACGCCGGTCCGGGTCGCAAGGATGGTTGTCCATGCATGCACCTGCCCCGCCGTATCTGGCCATCGGCCGTCCCTGGCGGGTGATGCTGCTGTTGGCCAACTGGGTCGGGGGCGGGGCAGAGCGCGTTGCCGCCCATCTTGTCGCCCGGCTCGATCCAGAGCGGATCGACGCAAGGCTGGGCCTGCTGCACACACAAGGCCCCTATCTGGATATGGTGGCGCAAGATCGCGTGGTCGTGCCGGATCGGCCCGAACACTTCACCCATTTCGGCTTGCCCAACCGCGAACTGTTTACGGCCGGTACCATCATTGGCGGGGCGATCCACGCCCCGCGCGCCTTCCGCAAGATGATCGTGGCGCACCGCCCCGATGTGGTGATGAGCTTTCTGAAGGGCACGGCGATCCTCACCTACCTGGCTTTGACGGGGCTGGGTCCGCGGCGGCCGCGCTGGATCGCCCGCGAAGGCAACAATGTGCTGACCCTGGCCGAATATGAATCGCCCAATCCCACGGCGCGTCGGGCTTCGCTTGCTTTCACCCGCAGGGCCTATGCGCGGGCGGACGGTGTTCTGGCCAATTCGAGCGATATGGCCACGGGCCTGATTGACGATCTTGGCATCGCGCCGGACCGGATGCACACGATCAACAATCCGGTCGATATCGATCTGATCCAGCAGGCAGCGCTGCAGCCGGTGCCAGGCAAGCCGAACCGGCCCTAAATCCTTTCGGCCGGCCGGCTGGAATACCAGAAGGCGCATGAGATCCTGATCCGGGCCTTCGCCGCCAGCGGGGTCTGGCACAGCCACGCGCTGGTGATCCTGGGCAAGGGCAGTCTGATCAACGACCTCCACCGCTTGGCCGCCCAGCTGGGAATTGCCGAACATGTCCGGTTCATCGGCTTTGTTGCCAACCCCTATGCCTGGATGGCGCAGGCTGACCTGTTTGTGCTGTCATCGCGCTGGGAAGGCTTCCCGACAGTGGCCGCCGAAGCCTTGGCCAGCGGGGTTCCGGTGCTGATGACCGACTGCAAATTTGGCCCACGGGATGTGATCGAGCCGGGCATCAGCGGTGAACTGGTGCCGGTTGATGATGTTGCCGCCCTGGCCCGCGGGATGGCCGATCTGATTGCCAGTCCGGAACGCCGCGCTGCGCTGCGCGAGGCCGGATTTGCCCGCGTCCAGCGCTTCGCCATTGGCGAGATGGTTGAGCAGCTGTCTCTTATACACATCTCCGAGCCCACGAGACCTCTCTACAT
>CAWUNP010000180.1:0-4356 GCA_963923805.1 uncultured Novosphingobium sp.
GCGGGTAAAGGGCTTGGCCAGATAGAAAGCCGCAACACTGAGCAGCAGCAGGGCCAGCATGGCGGAGAGCCGCAGCCCGACCCGGAACCACCCGGATACCGAAAGCGTGCGCGGCTGGCTGAGGGCGATGGCCACTGTCGCTTACTGCCCGTCGCGCCCCAAGCGGACCCCGTAGAGCTCCATCCGGTGGTCAACCAGGCGATAGCCCAGCTTCTCCGCGATCTGGCGCTGCAGCGCCTCCAGTTCGGGGTCGACGAATTCGATCACCTTGCCGGTTTCAACGTCGATCAGGTGATCGTGGTGCGCTTCGGGCGCGGCTTCATAGCGGGCGCGGCCATCGCCGAAATCGTGGCGATCAAGAATGCCGGCTTCCTCAAACAGGCGCACCGTGCGGTAGACCGTGGCAATCGAGATGCGCGGATCAACGGCGACCGCGCGTTCGTGGAGCTTTTCCACGTCAGGATGGTCAGTGCTTTCGGACAGCACTTTGGCAATGACGCGGCGCTGTTCCGTGATCCGGAGGCCGCGTTCGGCGCAAAGCGCTTCAATGTCGATCTGCTGGTGCACGAAGGGTTCCGTCAATGAAAAATCCCGCCGGATATGAACCCGGCGGGATGATTCTTCAACCGCACCTGGCGGACTTATCCGGCCTCAGGCTTTGGCCTTGGGCTTGCGGCCGCGCTTCTGGCCGGGCTTGCGCCCAAGGCCGATCTGCTTGGCCAGTTCGCGGCGCTTTTCGGCATAGGCAGGGGCAACCATCGGATAGTCGGCGGGCAGGTTCCAGCGCGCGCGGTACTGTTCCGGGGTCATGTTGTAATGGGTCATCAGATGGCGCTTGAGCATCTTGAGCTTCACGCCGTCTTCAAGGCAGACGATATGATCGGGCTTGACCGAAGCGCGGACCGAAACCGCGGGCTTGAGCGCTTCTTCCGCCACCGGGGCTGCGGCCTGACCCAGTCCGGCCAGAGCGCCATAGACCTTGCTGATCAATGCCGGGACATCATCAACAGACACGGAATTATTGCTGACATGTGCGGCAACAATATCCGAAGTAAGTGTGATCAACATTTCATTCAAATCAGCTTGCGGCATATCCATGACCCGAGTCCTTTCATAAGGCGATCGTATTGTTCTAGATCTTTTAGGTCAGCCATTTTGGCTGACCGGGCCGATGGCTACGATGGGAAAATAAAAATCTCAAGTAAATTCATGTCTAAATTGTGTGCGGTATCGTACGCAGTGGTGCGGGATAACAACTATAGCTGGCAGGCGAAGGTAATTGCATCCAGTCTATTGCCCGAAGGGGTGCGATAGTAATTTTTTCGCGTGCCAATCTCCACGAAGCCATTCTGGCGATAAAGATGAACGGCGGGGTTATCGCTCCGCATTTCGAGCAGCAATTGTCGCGCGCCTCGCAGTTTGGCATCGGCCTTACAGTCGCGCAGCAATTGCTCGCCAAGGCCGCGGCGGCGAAAATCCGGCGCCACGGCAATCAGCAACAGTTCCTCTTCTTCGAAGCCATATCGGGATAGAGTAAAACCGGCCGGTTCATCCAGAACATCAGCGATCCGATAATGACAATTGCCAACCAGCAGCGCGTCTTCCACCTGCCGGCGGCTCCAGGCTTCGCCATAGGCCGGGTCAAAGGCGGCCTGCATCACCGCCATGATCCGATCGATATCGTCTGCCGGGGCGATCATGCGCCTGGCAGCCGCGCATCTGGCGCGCGGCCGTAAAGCGGGTGATCGGCGGGGCCGAACAGTTGTGCCGGCAACAGGGCAATGCGCCGCGCATCGGGATGCAGGTTCAGCCCGCGGCCATCGCCGCTCAGGGCAACCAGGGCTTCAGCCTGAGTGCCGGCATACAGGCTGGTCGTGCCGGCTGCGGCTGCGTCCTGCGGTGGCAGCGAGGCCAGCTCCGCAAGCGGCAATCCGTCTGGCCCGAAGGCCTGCATGAACCATTCGCCATGGCCCCCCGTCATTACGGCGGTGCAGGCTTGGGAACCCGCTTCGGCGCGGGCCATGGCGGCAACCAGTGCCAGGGTGGGATAGCCCAACAGTTCGCACTGCCAGGCGAGGGCCAAGGCCCGCGCCGCAGCAAGGCCAACGCGCACGCCGGTGAAGCTGCCCGGGCCCAGCGCAACCGCGATGCGATCAGCCCGGCCATTGTCGGGCAGGGCGGCGATCATCGGCACCAGCGCCTCGGCATGGCCGCGGCCCAGCAGCCGGTAATCGCCCGCGATCAGGTCACGGTCGTCCAGCAGGGCGACCGAGCAGGCCTCGGTCGCGCTATCGATCACCAGGGTGCGCATTGCGCCCAGTCTAGCGCGTCAGGCCATTTGATTGAAAGTGTCGAAATCCGGGCGCGGGCTGCGATCGAAGATCGAGGCCGGATCGCCATAGCCCAGCGTGGAGATCATCACCGACTTGAGGTTCGGCGTATCGGCAAGGAATGCCGCATCGACCGCCGGGGCGGCGAAGCCGGTCATCGGCCCGGTATCAAGGCCCAGCGAACGCGCCGCCATGATGAAATAGGCCGCTTGCAGCGAAGTGTTGAGGAAGGCCGAGCGTTCGCGGAATTCGGCGCTGCCGGTGAACCACGATTTGGCATCGGCGTGCGGGAACAGCCAGGGCAGGTTTTCGTGAAACTCGGTGTCCATCGCGATGATCACCGAGACCGGGGCCTTAAGGATCTTTTCGCCGTTGGCGGGCATGGCGCAGGCGGCCAGCTTGGCCTTGGCTTCGTCCGTGGTGCACCAGACCAGGCGCGCGGGCAGCTGGTTGGCGCTGGTCGGGCCCATCTTCATCAGGTCCCAGATGGCGTGCAGTTGTTCGGTGGCAACCGGCTTGTCGAGATAGCCGTTATAGCTCCGCGCGGTGCGGAACAGCTGATCGAGCGCAGCATCGCTGAGCGGCTGAGTCATTGTAAATTCCCCCTGTTGGTGTGCTGCGGATCAGGCCGCGCGGACTTCGGTCACTTCGGGCACGTAGTGCTTGAGCAGCCCTTCGATCCCCTGCTTGAGCGTGGCGGTGGATGAAGGGCAGCCCGAACAGGCCCCCTGCATGGTCAGGTAGACCACGCCATCGCGGAAGCCGCGATAGGCAATATCGCCGCCATCATTGGCCACGGCGGGCCGGATGCGGGTTTCGAGCAGTTCCTTGATCTGGGCGACGACATCGGCATCGGCCGGATCGTCACCGTAACTGGCGTCATCTTCGGCCGGAACGGCAATGCCGTTGCCTGCGGCAGCGTGGAACAGCGGCGCCTGCGAGACGAAGTGATCCAGCAGGATCGCCACGACCTGCGGCTTGAGTGCCGACCAGTCGCTGCCTTCGCCAGCAGTTACCGAAACGAAATCGCGACCGAAGAACACGCCTGTCACGTCGCCCAGGCTGAACAGGGTTTCGGCCAGCGGCGATGCGGCGGCCTCTTCCTCGTCACGGAAATCGCGGGTGCCATTGGGCATCACTTCCTGCCCGGGCAGGAACTTCAGCGTGGCCGGATTCGGAGTGGTTTCAGTCTCGATAAACATGAGGCGGATGTAGGCCTTTGCAGCGCGGGTTCAACCGCCAAAATCATAGTTCGCGTAAGGCTTGCGCCGGCTTGGCGCGCAGCAGCGGCAGGGAGCCAGCCAGGGCGAAAGCCACGGTCAGGCCAAGCCCCGCCCCCAGCACGGCCAGAACCTGCGGCCAGTTGGGCAGCCAAGCAAAATCGAACAGCTGCACGATCACCAGCCAGCCGATTGCCGAACCCAATGCCAGCGCCACCCCGGCCAGCAGCAGCGCCAGCAGGCCATATTCGGCCAGTTGGAGCAACAGCAGCTGCTTCCGGCTCGCGCCCAGGACGCGCAGCACGACATTGTCATAGACGCGGCTGGCCCGGGCCGCCGCAATGGCACCCAGCAGCACGGCGATCCCGGCCAGCACGGCGACGGAGGCTGCGGCGAGGATCGCGGTCGAGACCTGGTCTAGCAGGGCGCGCGCCTGTTTGAGCACGCCGCCCACCTCGATCACCGAGCTGGCCGGGAAGGCCTTGAGCAGTTGCGGGAGCAGTCGGGTGCGGTCAGCCCCGGCGGGCAGGTCGATGGTGGCGGCCAGATTGTGTGGGGCATCGACCAGCGTGTTGGGCGAGAAGATCAGCACATAGTTAAAGCCCATCGAATCCCAGTCGATCCGGCGGAGCGAGGCGATCCGGGCGCTGCGTTCCACGCCCAGCACGCCGATGGTGATCCTGTCACCGATCTTGAGATCAATCGCCTTGGCCAGTTCCTCGTCCACCGAAACCAGCGGTTCGCCGGAATAGCCCTTGGGCCACCATTCGCCCTGTCTCTTATACACATCTCCGAGCCCACGAGAC
>CAWUNP010000181.1:0-4354 GCA_963923805.1 uncultured Novosphingobium sp.
GTATTCCAGCTGCTCCACCAGGGCACCCATGTGGTCCCGGTGGATTTCATCGCCTGCATCGCTGCCGGGGATGAGCTTTCGCCCGAGCATCACCGCAATCTGCTGGCCAACTGCTTTGCCCAGGGCGCGGCGCTGATGGCGGGCAAGACGTCAGACGATCCGGCGCGGGCCTATCCGGGTGATCGCCCTTCGGCGACGATCCTGTGCGAAGACCTGAACGCCGCCACCCTGGGCGCGCTGATCGCCTTCCACGAACACCGCACCTTTGCGGCGGGCGTGCTGATGGAAATCAATTCATTCGATCAGTTCGGGGTTGAGCTGGGCAAGGAAATTGCCAAGTCGATCGGCAGTGGCGGCGCGCAATTTGATCCTAGCACCAGTGCTTTGCTGGCTGCTGCAGGGCTGGCCTGATTTACTGGCAAGTCGGCGGGGCCTTCGGCAAGCTCAGGCCGAGCGGGAATTGGGTTGTGAAACTACACCCGCTCAGGCTGAGCCTGTCGAAGCCCCCGCACGACGATTGCCTTGCCCCGATCCTGCAAACACTCTGGAAAATAAGTTCTTCCAGGCGCATATCCCCAGTTAACAGGAGCATGGCATGGCGGAATTCGACTACGACCTTTTCGTGATCGGCGCGGGATCGGGCGGCGTGCGCGCCAGCCGGATCGCCGCATCGCATGGCGCAAAGGTGGCCGTGGCCGAAGAGTTCCGTGTGGGTGGCACCTGCGTGATCCGCGGCTGCGTGCCCAAGAAGCTGCTGGTCTATGCCAGCCACTTCGCCCACTCGCTCCACGATGCGCCGACCTATGGCTGGACGATCGAGGGCCAGAGCTTTGACTGGAACAAGCTGCGCGATTTCGTTGCCAGCGATGTTGACCGGCTGGAGCGGGCCTATACCTCCACGCTGGACAGCAACAAGGTTGAGCACTTCCACGAACGCGCCACGGTGGCCGGGCCGAACACGGTGCGGCTGGCCAGCGGGTGCGAAATCACCGCCAAGGTGATCCTGATCGCTGTCGGCGCCTGGCCGGTCATGCCGGACTTCGCCGGGGTGGAGCACTGCATCACCTCGAACGAGGTGTTCCATCTGCCCGAACTGCCGAAGCGGGTGGTGATCCAGGGTGCGGGCTATATCGCGCTGGAATTCGCGGGGGTGTTCAACGCGCTGGGCAGCCAGGTGACCGTGGTCAACCGCAGCGACAAGATCCTGCGCGGTTATGATCATGACCTGACGGACCGGCTGCTGCCGATCCTGCGGGCGCGCGGGATCGAATTTGGCTTCAACCGCCCGATCCGCGCGGTCGAAAAGCAGGCCGATGGATCGCTGCTGGTCCATGCCGGTGAGGGCGATCCGATTGCGGCCGACGTTGTGCTCGTCGCCACCGGGCGACGCCCCAAGACTGACGGCCTTGGCCTCGAAAGCGTCGGCATCGCGCTGGGCAGCAATGGCGAGATTCCAGTCGACGCATACAACCAGACCGCTTGTCCCAGTATCTATGCCGTGGGCGACGTGACCGATCGGGTGCAGCTGACCCCGGTGGCGATCCGCGAAGGCCATGCCTTTGCCGATACCGTGTTCGGCAATATGCCGCGCACCACGGCTTATGATCACATCCCGAGCGCGGTCTTCACCCAGCCGCCGATTGCCTCGGTCGGCCTGACCGAAGCCGCCGCCCGCGCCGATTTTGCCGAGGTTAAGGTGTTCAAATCGGACTTCCGGCCGATGCAGAACATGTTCTCCGAAGTGGCGGAGCGGGGCTATTACAAGCTGGTGGTCGATGGCGAGACTGACCGGGTGCTGGGCGTCCACATGCTCAGCCCGGATGCGCCTGAAATCCTGCAGGCAGCGGCGATTGCGGTGAAGGCCGGGCTGACCAAGGCGCAGTTCGACGCGACCGTGGCCCTGCATCCCAGCATGGCCGAAGAACTGGTGCTGATGCGCTAAATTTCAGTTGCATGATGCAACTTAAATGCTAATCTCGCCCGCAAAACAACGGGGAGAACATCGATGCAGCTTTCGGGCAAGACCGTGCTGGTGACGGGCGGAACCGACGGGATCGGGGCGCGCCTGATCCGCCAGTTGCGCGCCAAGGGTGCGGTCGTGATCACCCAGGGTCGCAATGCCGAGCGTGTTGCCGCGACCCGCGCTGACGGGTTTGAGGTGATCCAGGCCGATCTTTCCAGTCAGGCCGGCGTGGACGCCGTGCTGGCCGGAGTGCAGGGCCGACAGATCGATATTCTGGTCAACAATGCCGGGGCGGGGGTCGATCATGACTTCCGCGAGGCTGCGCCGGATCTGGACGCTGCGGATGCCACGATCTTCCTGAACCTCAACGCCCCGATCCGCCTGATTGCCGGGCTGATGCCGGTGTTGAAGGCGCAGGGCGAGGCAATGATCGTCAATGTCACTTCGGGCCTGGCGATTGCACCGCGCGCCGGCGGTCCGGTCTATTGCGCGACTAAGGCGGCGCTGCGATCCTATTCGCAGGCGCTGCGCCACCAGTTGCAGGGGACCGGCGTACACGTGCTGGAAGCCCTGCCGCCAGTCGTGGAGACCAAGCTGACCGCCGGGCGCGGCAGCAAGAAGATGGCGCCGGATGAATGCGCGCGCCAGATCGTTGCAGGGATGGAGCGCAATGCCGAAGAGGCCAATGTCGGTATGGTCAAGGTGCTGCAACTGGTCCACTCGATCTCGCCCAGGCTGGCGCGCAAGATCATGATCCGGTTCTGAGCGGGAGAACGACGATGGCAGGCAAGGTCTTTGTTTCGGGCGGCAGCGGCTATATCGCCGGGTTCCTGATCCGCCAGTTGATCGCCGAAGGCTGGACGGTCCACACCTCGATCCGCGATCTGGCCAAGGAAAGCGCGGTGCGGGCCAGTCTGGCGGTGGATGACAGCAAGCTGAAATTCTTTGCCGCTGACCTGATGAGCGACGCCGGCTGGGCCGAAGCCATGGCCGGATGCAGCCATGTTGCCCATGTCGCCTCGCCGCTCCCCAGCAATGCTCCCACGAGCGATGACGAACTGATCGTGCCCGCGCGCGATGGGGCCTTGCGGGCGCTCAAGGCAGCCAAGGCAGCCGGGGTGAAGCGGTTCGTCATGACCAGCTCGATGGCGGCGATCGCCTATGGCCACGGCGGCACGAAGAGCGTGTTCACCGAGGCGGACTGGACCAATCCGGCCAGCCCCGATGCCTATGCCTATGTCAAGTCCAAGACCATCGCCGAACGCGCCGCGCGCGATTGGGTGGCGGCAGAGGGCGGCGAGATGGAATTCGTCACCGTAAACCCGGCGCTGGTGCTGGGGCCGCTGCAATCGGGTGACTTTTCGACTTCGCTGGAGGCGATCAAGAAGCTGCTCGAAGGCTCGCTGCCGGGCCTGCCCAACCTGGGCTTTGGTGTGGTCGACGTCCGCGATGTCGCCGATATGCACCTGCGCTGCCTGACCATGCCCGACATGGCGGGTGAGCGGTTCATCTGCTCCGGTTCGTTCCTGATGATGGCCGATGTCGCCGCGATCCTGCGTGACGGGCTCGGGCCGCAGGGCCGCAAGGTGCCGCGCCGCAAGCTGCCGGACTGGCTGATGCGGCTGGTCGGGCGGTTCGATCCGGTGGTGCGGCAGGTGCTGGGCGAACTGGGCAAGGTGCGCGATACCGATATTAGCCATGCCCGCACCAAGCTGGGCTGGAGCCCGCGCCCGCCGGAGGAGAGTATTCTCGATACGGCGCGCGACATGATCCGGCTGGGGATCGTGAAGGTCTAACCCACCCGGTAAGGCACTACGCCGCGCTGGTCGGGATCGACGCTGATCGCGCGGTCACTGGGCGGGAAGGCGCGCTGGTCGCAATCGGCGCGGGGGCAGATGCGGCAGGAGATGCCGATGCGGGTCGCGGCGCGGTCGGCGGTCAGGTCCAGCCCGTCGGCATAGATGAACTCGCTGGCGTGCTCGGCCTCGCAGCCCAGGGCCACGGCATAGCGGCGCGGGGCGCGGTCATAGGAGCCAGAGGGCTTCACCAACCCCTTGGCCATTGAGACATAGCGCACCCCATCCGGCGTCTCGGCCAACTGGACCAGGATCCGGTCAGGGATCGCCACGGCCTCATGCACGATCCACAGCGGGCAGGCCCCGCCGAAGCGGGCGAATTGCAGCCGCGTGGCCGAATGGCGCTTGGTGATGTTGCCGGCCATGTCGACCCGGCAGAAGAAGAACGGCACCCCGCGCGCATCGTCACGCTGCAGGGTGGAGAGGCGGTGGCAGGCTTGCTCAAAGCTGACGCCGAACTGCTGGGCCAGCCGGTCGATATCGTGGCGCACGGCGCGTGCCGCGCTGCGGAAGCGGCGATAGGGCATCAGCAGCG
>CAWUNP010000182.1:0-4337 GCA_963923805.1 uncultured Novosphingobium sp.
TGCGGGGCCAGCCCTGGGTGCGGTTGTTCAGCGCGGTCCATTCCGCCACCAGGTCCGGCGTAACCTTGGACGGATCCGCGAAATTGGCTTCCAGGATACCCCGCCAGAACAAGGGCAAGTGCCACCCCTTGAACAGTGGATCGATCACCAGAGTGGCCTTGAACCAGGCCGGAAAGTGCGGCGGCGCCGGCGTAATCGGCCCGGCAGCGATATTGGCCAGGATCAGGGCTGAAACCCGCTCGGGATGACGCGCGGCGTAATGGGCAACGCCCTCGCCGCTACTTGAAGTGCCGACCAGGGCAAAACGCGGCAATCGATAGTGATCGGCCAGCGCACCAATCAGCGCGGCCTCAGCCACGCCATCATACCGCGCACCGGGACTGGGACCCGAAAGCCCCATCCCGGGGCGATCGAACCGGATCACCCGGTGATCGGCCTTCAGGACATCCACCCAAGCCTGCCACATCCGCAGGCTGGCGTAAGAGCCGTGGACAAGAATGACGGGCGATCCTTGACCTTCTTCCAAGACGTGCAGGCGCTGCTGACCGATCGTGATAAAGCGCGATTGCGCCAGGCCATAACGGACGCGCAGCTCTGCATCATCAGGCCGGAACCAGCCAGCGCGCGCGGCCAGGACAAATGCAGCGGCAACGATCAGCACGCCGCCCAAGGCCAAGCCTGCGCGGCGGATCAAGGCCGCGCTTTCCTGAACGCAGCGGCGCGGCGCACGGCATCGGCCCGCACATCCGCATAGAACAGACCAAAATCGTGGTAATGCAACGATCCCCCGGGGAGCGGTTGCAAATCGAGCGCCGGATCCGCCGCGACCACCAGCAGCCCCTGATCGCACCGGGCGGCAACCTTGCCGCGCACCAGCCGCTGTAAATGGCCGAACCCAGGAGCGCCCGGCGCCGCGCCTTGCGATGCCTCGGCCGGCGCCGAAGGCTTGCGGCGATCAAAGGTCAAGGGGTTGATGCACAGCGAAACCTTGCCGGGATCATCCCCATATCGGGCGACATAGGTTGACTGCGCATAGGCGGCGATCTTGCCAAGGTCGCCCCCGGCGGAAACGGCTTCCCACTGGATCACGCAGCCGGTCTGCTTCGGCCGGTCACACGGCTTGACCGCATGAAAGCGCTTGCCGAACTCTCCTTCGGCAAGGTTGATCCCGATGATATAGGCCGCCACCAGCTGGCGCTGCAGCGCCGTGCCATCGATCCGCTTTTCCAGCAGCGTCGCGGCGTGGAATGCCCCCTGGCTATGGCCGGCAATAATGAACGGCCGGCCATGGTTTTCGTGCGCCAGATACCAGTCGAACGCCCGTTCAACGTCAGAATAGGCCAAGGCAAAGGCCTGATCGCGAACCGCGGGGCTCATCAGCGCGAGATAGGATGCCGCCCGGTAACGCGGAGCGAAGACCCGGCAGCACCCGTTGAAAACGCTCGCCTGGCGGGCGATCGCGCTCTCATCCACCCAGCGATTGGTCTCCGTATTCGCCGGATCGGCATTCAGTTGCACGGCTGAACGCAGCGTGGTGGGATAGATGTAGAACACGTCAACAGCCGCGGTGCGGGCCATAGCCGTTGCCCCGGGGGCCACGGCGGATGCGGCTTGTGACCACATTTCCGGCTTGGCATAGTCCGGCGCGGGCGGCGCCCGCAGCCCGACATCGGGCGCCGAAAGCGGCACTGCCGGCGGCGCATCTGCCGCCGCCGGAACGGCCAGCAACACGGCCAGCGCTGCAATCTGAACAGCCTTCATTGCCACCCCCCTTGTCAGATCATCAGGCTCGGGCGGCGATTTCCAGCGCGGCGCGTTCTCCGCTTTCGAAAGCGGATTCCATCCCGATATCAAGCCGGCGGGTATGCTCGCCCGCAAAGTGCAGCACCTGCCAGGGTTCAACCATGCCGCGCGCATAACCGTTGACGTCACCCGGCGCGAGGCTGAAGCCGCAGCCCTGCTGCAGGGGATCGCGCGCCCAGTCCTTGTATGTGGCGATCTTCAGCAACCCGCGCGAAGCTGGCCGAAGCCGGCCCAATTCCTCAATCACAAAGGCCTCGGCCTGTGCCCGGTCCATCGCCGCAATAGCCTGAGCAACCTTGCCCACCATCACCACCATGGCCCGGTGCTGGCCAACGCCCGTATGGTTATCGATTGCCCAGAACATCCCGATCGGGCCGTCGGTCGAAAACGAGGGTGCCATACCGTCTTCCTTCCAGAACGGCTTGTCCACCGTCAGGTAGAGCCGCGCGGTGTTGGCATAGGGCATCGTCGTGATGGCCAGGCGCGATAGCGGGTTGGGCTGACCCGCGATCTCGACATGGCGCAGCATGGTGAACGGCAAGGCCGAGATAACAAACCGGGCCTTGTAACTGGTGCCATCGGCGCAGGTCACGGTACCTGACTTGTCGCTCAAGGCGATCTGGCTGACACGTTTGCCCAGCCTGATAACGTCACCCAGCTCCGCGGCCATGGCCAGTGGCAGCCGGTGGCATCCGCCTACAATATTGTTGATCGCGGCGATGCCGCCTTCCAGCTTGTGATCGTTGACCTCGCCGAAAGGATGAACCCGGGCCGAGGGCGGCGCGCCCTCGCCCATCTTGCGTTCAACCTTGCCGCGGGTTTCCTCCTGCCACATTCGCAAAACCGATGTTTCATCGATCCCGATCCCGGGGGCGGAAAGACCGGCCAGTTCGATCGCCTGGGCGCTGTGACCATGCTTTTGCAGCAGCTGGCGCAGCGAGATGTCATATTCCGCAAAGCGCGGATCCAGCCAGTCATCCACTTCCTTAAGCGGGTTGTAGCGCGATGACAGCGCCTGCCCCATCATCAGCGGCGGGATGCGGCGCTCATCGCCAATGCACTGGTTGAGCGGATGGGATTCCCACTTGGCGTGATCGATCCACTGATCCTTGTAATGCGTACCGAAAGTCAGCAGATCGCGATCTTCGGAAACCAGTTCAAGATTGAAGCGCCGGCAGGCATCAAGCACCCGGGCATAGCCGCGCCCGATCTGGCTGGCGCCAACGTCGATCATCCCATCGACGGTTGATACTGTCTGGACGCGTCCGCCAACCCGGTCGTTGGCATCCAGCACCACAACCTTGTGGCCCAGTTCCTTCAGGATCAGGGCTGCATTGAGGCCCGACAGGCCGGCGCCGATGATAACAACGTCAGCGCGCTCTGCCGCCAAGGCCATTTTCGGCGCCAGCGCGGCGGCGGCGCTGAGCATGACAAATTTGCGGCGGTCCAGCATCCCAAGTCTCCGGCGGTTTGGCCATACCCTGCCCGGCCGTTGTCTATCGGCGAGTGGCACTACATGCCCTCACCGACCAGCGGATAGTCAGACCACGGCGCAGACCGTTTTCCATTCAAGATAGTTGTCGAGCGCATGGCGGCCGCTGTCACGCCCCCAACCCGATTGCCGCATCCCGCCAATCGGCAGCGAGGCGTCATACATCGCATGACAGTTGATCCACACGGTTCCGGCGCGGATGTCGCTTGCCATGCGATGCGCAGTCGACAGGCTCTCCGTCCAGACACTGGCGGCAAGGCCATAGTCGGTGGCATTGGCGGCGGCGACAACCTCTTCAATCTCGTCAAACGGCTGCGCCACCAGCACCGGGCCAAACACCTCTTCGCGGACGATTTCCATATCCGGCCGAACATCGACCAGCAGCGTTGGGGCAATAAAGGTTCCGGCATCGCCAAGCCGTTCGCCACCGGCCACCACGCTGGCACCATCGGCGCGGGCGCGGTTGATGAAACCTTCAACCCGTTCGGCATGGCGGGCTGAAACAACGGGGCCCATCTGGGTTGTCTGATCCAGCCCGTGACCAAGCTGCAGGCCTTGTGCATAGGCCGCGACACCCGAAACCACTTCATCCAGTTTCGAGCGATGCACGTAAAGCCGCGAACCGGCGATGCACACCTGGCCGCCATTGAAGTAGATCGCGTTGGCCACGCCCGGGATCGCCAGCGACAGATCGGCATCGGGCAGGACAATGCTGGGCGACTTCCCGCCCAGCTCCAGCGTAACACGCTTGAATGTCTTCTTGGCGGCATCGAGCACGGCCCGTCCGGTCGCGGTGGAGCCGGTGAAGGCAATCTTGTCGACACCGGGATGCGCAGCCAGTCCCGCGCCGACGTTGGCGCCCAGCCCCGTGACGATGTTGACCACCCCGGCCGGCAAGCCTGCCTCAATCAGCAATTCGCCCAACCGCAACGCAGTCAGCGATGTATCCTCGGCCGGCTTGAGCACAATGGTACAGCCCGCGGCCAAGGCCGGAGCCATCTTCATCGCGGTCAGCACCAGGGGCGAATTCCACGGCACGATT
>CAWUNP010000183.1:0-4323 GCA_963923805.1 uncultured Novosphingobium sp.
AGTTCGGCCATCGGCTGATGGATCGTGGTCAGCGGTGGCCAGACGGTGCGGGCCAGGGTCGTATCATCAAACCCGGCGACTGACAGTTCGGCCGGCAGATTCAAGTTGCGATCGTGCGCCACGGCCAGCACGCCGGCGGCCATATCGTCGTTCGAGGCAAAGATCGCAGTCGGTGGCTCGGGCAGGTTGAGCAGCCGATTGGCCCCGCGCACGCCGGAATCGAAATCAAACTCGCCATCGCAGACCAGTTGCGGATCAAAGGTGATCCCGGCGCGGTCGAGTGCGCGGCGATAACCCGCCAGCCGGTCTTCCGAGCCCTTGTGGTTCGGGTGCCCCTTGATGAAGCCGATCCGGCGATGCCCGGCATTGATCAGGTGGGCCGTCATGTCATCGGCCGCCTGGGCATCGTCCATGAAGACCGAACTGGTCAGCGCGTGGTTGGTGCCAGGCGAAATCCGCACAAACGGGATGTCGAGCGCTTCAAGTGCGCGCAGCACCGGTTCGCAATCGGTCACCGGCGAAGAAAGGATGATCCCGTCAACCTGCGTTTCGGTCACCAGACCGCGGATCTGGTCCCCCACATCCGGATCGGCCACATCAACCGGTTGGGCCAGCAGGCGAATGCCCTTGGCCCGGCACACGTCCCAGCAGCCGGTCTGGATCTGGAACATGTAATAGGGGCTGTGGTTGTCATAGATCAGGGCAACCTGGTTGCTCTTCGCGCCCGAGAGGATCCGCGCCGCAACCGATGGCCGGAAATCCAGCGCCTTCATCGCCTCTTGCACGCGCGCCTTGGTATCGGCCGAAACATAGGGATGATCGTTCAGCACGCGGCTGACGGTCTTCACCGCCACACCGGCCCGGGCAGCCACATCGCGAATGTTCGACCGCTCACTCATAGCTGGCGCAGTCCGGCAAAAAGATCGGCGTAATCGCTTGCGGCGGAATAGAACACCGGCGGACAACCGATCGGGGCCGCAACCCTATGCGTCCCGGCAGGATAGGTTTCACCCGTGAAGGCGTGGATCCACTCACCTTCGCCCGGCAGGATCACTTGCCGCGCGCGCGCACCCTCCTCGATCACCGGGGCTACCACCAGATCGGCTCCATAGAGGTACTGGTCCTGCACGCCATAGAGCGCCTCATCCACTGCGTAGTGCAGGAACAGCGGGCGCTGCGCCGGGAGGCCCAGTTCGACCGCCTCATCGCAGAGGTGGCGGACATAAGGCGCCAGATGGGCGTGGACCCGGCTCCAGCGGGCAAAGCAGGCCAGCAGTTCAGGCGTGCTGTCATACTGCAGGTTGTCATCCGGGCGATTGCCTTCATGGCTGCGCATGACCGGCGCAAAGGCCGACAGTTCGCACCACCGCTCCATCAGCTCAACCGTCCGGACATTGCCAAGCAGCGAGGTATAGCCGCCGCAGTCCGAATGGCTGTAGGCATTGCCCACCAGGCCGGCAGACAGCGCCGCGGTAATCACCGTGCCGATCCCGTCATGGCGGGTAAAGTCAACCGACTGGTCCCCCGCCCACAGCAGCGGGCAATGGCCCTGCACGCCAGAGAAGCCGGCGCGCATGAAGAACACCGCATCACCGGTCTTGCCGCGGCTTTCAACCGCCTGGGCATTGACCTGAGCCCACAGCACCGGCCAGCGGTTGTGCGCTTCCATCGGGTCAGAACCATCGGCCAGTCGCACGTCGGTCGGCAAGTATTCGCCAAAGTCCGCCATCCAGCCCGAAATGCCGATGTCGAGCATTTCCTTGCCCAGCACCTTTTCGGCGAACCAGTCGCGGGTTTGCGGACGGGTAAAGTCCAGCACCCCGCAATCGAACTCACCAAAATCGACCAGGTAGACGTCGTCACTGTCCGGTTTCAGGCAGAAATGGCCGCCCTCACGGGCTTCCTCGTAAAGGATGCCATCATTGGCCAGATAGGGGTTGGCATAGGCCAGAAAGCGAATGCCGCGCGCCTGCAAGGCGGCGATCCGCTGCGGCAAATCGGCATAACGCTGGTTATCGCGGCGCCAGTCCCAGAACAGGCGGCGACCAAAGCTGGTTTCGCGGATGCCCGCCCAGTCCTCGCACCACAGGCCGGATACGGCCGTACCGGCCTTGATGAAGTCTTCCAGTCGCTCGAAGCTGCGCGTGCCGTCCTTGAGGCCGACGATCGCCCCGCCAATCGCCCAGTCCGGCAGTGGCGGCTGGCGGCCAAAGCGGGTGGAAAGCTGGCCAACGAGGTCGATCGGGCCGTCCGCCGCGTAAAGTTCGAATGTTGCCGCATTGCTCCACACTTCGAAAGCATGGGCGGCCGGATCGGTGCAATCGATCACGCTGTAGCAGGCGGCATCCAGATGCAGCGCCAGCCAGCGCGAGGTCAGGATCGTCGGCTGCGGGTAATTGGTGTTCCAGTAATCGCCCCCGGCCATGCCGGATTCGTCCATCTGGCGGGTCAGCTCGGTGGTCTTGTCACGGCCGACACCGGGTTCGCTGGTCCACATCGGGAATGACCGGCCATTGAGCGCGAGGTAGCTCATCTGCTCCCCCCCGCCCCACACAGCTTCGCCCGGTTCGCCATGCCAGCGCAGGCGGATGCGATCGTGGCCCGGCATCAGCAGCGTGACAGACAGGCGATGATCGCCCAGGTCCAGCCGGGCAACTTCTGCTCCATCGTGCGACAGCGTGACCGACCGATCATCCACCGCACAGTCTGTGGGGGAGATCGTCGCTTCGGGGGCATCATCAATCTTGAAGTTGCCGCGGTACATCACGACCGTCGGGTTACCCTTGGCGGAGTCGAGCGCCGGTGCGTCAGCGCGATGACGCAGCACCAGCCGCCCTGCAAAGTGCAGGTCGAAACCACCGTCAACCGCCGAAAACCCGGCTTCCAAGTCCATCACCCCAACCTCTCGCGCGGGCTGTTGCGACAATGTCACAAACCGTCCGCGAACCACGTATGTCCCGTATGACACCGCTTGACATATCGGGCGCCTCGCAGCAATTCAAGCACCAACCGGAAGGGTGCGCCCTGTCCGGCAGAGGAGAATAAGCCGCGGGGCAAGAGGCCCCCGGTTGAAGGGAGGAACTTCCATGAAGTCGATGCTTCGTACCTCGTCGGCCCTGCCATTGGCAGCGCTGGCCCTGATTGCTTTTGCCGGTCCGGCCTATGCCCAGGATGCGGCCAAGGATGATGATGGCGCTCCGGGCGAAATCGTCGTGACCGCGCAGAAGCGCTCGGAAAACGTCCAGGACGTTCCGGTCGCCGTTTCGGTGCTCAGCGGTGAACGCCTGGCCGAAGCCTCGCGCCCGTCGATCGAAAGCGCCTCGCAGATGGTGCCGTCGCTCAACTTCCTGAAGTCGGGCACCACCCTGAACCAGACGATCTTTCTGCGCGGCGTTGGCACGGCCACCTTCTCGATCGCCGGTGAGCCTTCGGTTTCGACCGTGGTTGACGGCGTAGTCTACTCGCGCTCGGGCGAAGCCTTCTCTGACATGGTCGACGTGGCCCAGATGGAAGTGCTGCGCGGTCCGCAGGGCACCCTGTTCGGCAAGAACGCTTCGGCCGGCGTGATCAACATCACCACCCAGATGCCGAAGATGGATTTTGGCGGCTCGGTTGAAGCCAGCTATTTTGATCGCAACGAAGTGCGCCTGAAGGGCTCGGTCAACGTGCCGCTCGGCCAGGATCTCGCCGCCCGCGTGACCGGCTTCTATGGTGAGTACGATGGCAACATCCGCAACACCACCACCAATTCGTGGGTCAACGGTTACAAGCACTACGGCGTCCGCGGCCAGTTCCTTTACGAACCGAGCGACGACCTGCGCCTGTACCTCGCTGCTGACTACTACAAGAATAACGACGATTGCTGCGCCGACATCATCGCCACCGGTCCGCTGACCGGCGCCGGTGTGCCGACCACCAGCCTGGGCTTCCTGGCCCTGCCGCCGCAGTCGGGTGCTGATACGCGTGCTGTTGCCCAGAACCTGGTCACCTCGACGCTGGAAGAAGGCTGGGGCGTTTCGTTCCAGGGCGATCTGGCGCTGGGCGATCACACCCTGACCAGCATCACCGCCTATCGCGGTTGGGACAACACCGAAATCCGCGACGGGGACTGGCTCGATCGTGCCTATGTTGGCTTTGCCCAGCTGCATGACTCGGGTCCGCAGACCTCGACCACCTTCACCCAGGAACTGCGCCTGACCTCGCCCGCCGACCAGGCCCTCTCCTATGTGCTGGGCGCGTTCTACTCGCGCGCGGAATCGGAACGCACCTTCACCCGCAACGTGACCCAGTGCACGGCCGCTGCCGGCGCACCGACCACCACGC
>CAWUNP010000184.1:0-4304 GCA_963923805.1 uncultured Novosphingobium sp.
GAACTTCGTATGGTCGACTAAAGTTGCCGCGCTGGACCAAAGGGCCGGCGGCTGCGAAGGCGCGCCTATAGCGAATATTGCGCGCGTTGCAAGCACCGTCCTGCCCTTTGCCGCACCAATAGGGGAGAGAATTATGTTGCTACCCACTACGCTGTCTCTGGCCGCAGCCGCAGCGATCATCAACCTCTGGCTCGGCATCCGCTGCGGACAAGTCCGCGGCAAGGCCGGGATCAGCATCGGCACCGGCGGAAACGAGCTGCTGGAACGCCGGATGCGCGCCCAGCTGAACTTCGTGGAAAACACCCCCTGGGTGCTGCTGCTGATCGCCGGGATCGAACTGGCCGGCAAGGGCGGCCAGTGGCTCGCCATTGTCGGCGCAGTCTACATGCTGGGCCGCGTGGCTCATGGCCTGGGCATGGATGGAACCGGCGCAACCGCCAAGGGCCGCATGGTTGGCACCCTGATCACCATGCTGACCCTGCTGGGCCTGGCCCTGGTCGCCGTGCTCGTCGTCCTCGGCAAGATGTAATCAGCTGAGGATATAGTCGCTGACGTAAGCGTTGGTCTTGCGTTCGGCGCCGAAAGTGCTGGTGGGGCCGTGACCCGGAACAAAGGTCACGTCCTCACCCAGCGGCCAGAGTTTCCAGGTAATCGAATCCACCAGCTGCTGGTGATTGCCCTTCGGAAAGTCCGTCCGGCCGATTGACCCGGCAAACAGCACATCCCCGACAATCGCGAAGCGCGACGGCGCGTGGAAAAAGACCACGTGGCCCGGTGTGTGGCCCGGGCAATGGATCACATCGAGCGCAAGCTCACCCACCGTGACCTTGTCTCCATCGCGCAGCCAGCGATCCGGCTCGAACGCCTCGGCATGCATGCCCCAGCGCTTTCCGTCATCGTCCAGCTGGGCAATCCAGAACCGGTCATCCTCGTGCGGGCCTTCGATCGGCACGCCCAGTTCCTTGGCAAGGATCCCGGTCTGGCCGCAGTGATCGAGGTGTCCGTGGGTTACAAGCAGCTTCTCGATCGTGACCCCGCACTTGGCGACCGCCGCCTTCAACTGGTCCAGATCGCCACCCGGATCGACCAGCGCACCCTTCATGGTCTTGGTGCACCAGATCAGCGAGCAGTTCTGCTGGAGCGGCGTTACGGGAACGATTCCCACGCGCATCGGCGGTTCGGCTTTGGTATCGGCCATGCCGCCGGTTTGGCGCGCATCGGCGCAAAACGCAACGGGATTAAAGCCGCCCGCTTTTCCAGACGACCCGGCCGATCACCTGCACCTCCTCTGGCCGCAGCGCGATCGGGCGATAGGCCGGATTATCGCTGACCAGCGTGATCGCCCCCGGGCGCCCCAGATCGACCCGCTTGACCAGCAAGGCATCGCCGGTGCGGACCACGTGGATGCCATCGCGCAAGGGACGCGGGCTGCGATCGACCAGGATCTCGTCCCCGTCCCGCAGCGTGCCTTCCATCGAATCACCCTCAACCCGAATGGCCGAAAGCATCCGCGGGTCGAGCCCCTGTTCACGCAGCCACCGGGCCGAAAAGCGGAATGCCCCGATCGGCAGTTCCTCAGCCGCCAGCGCCCCCGCCCCGGCCGAGGCACCCAGCGGCAGGCGCGGCACGTCAATCCAGTCACCGCGCCCTGCCTCCGCCTTCTCCGGCAAGGAAAAATCCTCTGGCGCACCCAGTTCCGACTCGTCGACACCGAAGAACCGCGCCAGCGTGCGACGATCCGTCTCTTCCAGCTTGCGCGGACTGCCCTTGCGGATGAACTGTTGAAGATAAGTGGCATTTCTTCCGATCAAGTCCGACAGCGCGGAAAGGCTGGCCCCGCGTTCGGTGGCAAGCTGGAGCAAGCGCTGGCGGGGATCGGCGGTAACCATCAAATATTCCTACACGATGTATTTTTCCTAGACAAGTAGGATTTGGACAGGAACACAAGGGTTATTCCCAGCATCGATTCGAATGCCGGGACCAGTCACAACCGATGGAGACTTCGCCATGCTGATACGGCGGATCGAGCAATTCCTGCGAGAAACCGGAATGCCCTGGACCAAGTTCGGCCGCCTCGCCGCGCACGATCCGCGCTTTGTCCAGGATCTGCGCAATGGCCGCACCCCGCGTTCCGGCACCGAAGAACGAGTGGAACATTTCATGAACATTTATCGGGAGAACCAGCGTGCAGCATGATCCGGCCATCCTCCGCACCCTTGCCGCATCCGCCCGGCGCACAGGCCGCAGGCCTTGGCTGGCGCTGCTTTCTGCCCTGTTCGATCTTGCGCAGGGCCAGGCGGAACTGCTGCGGCATTCAGAGCGCAACTGGGCCAGCGCGACCTTTGCGGGAACGCGGCACACCGTGGCCCTGGCCTTCTCCGGCGCAGCCGCCATCGCCGCCGGCGAAGACCTGATCGCCGCCCTGCCCGATCACGAATTCGCGATCCCAGGCCAGCTGGTGGCGCATGCCGCCGTGCTCTCGGTTGATCAGGCCACCCTGCCCCAGCCGCGCATGGTGGTGGAGCTGGGGCTGCTGCTGCTGGAAGAAGCCTAATACCCCAGCGTCAGGTCCATCGTGGGGGTAAGCGGCTCGCCCTTGCGGTAACGCTTGAGGTTCTCAAGGAAGCGTTCGACCGAGCGAATGAACATCTTGTCCTGCGCGCGGCCTGACAGGTGCATGGTGACGTGGGCGTTGGGCAGGCTCCACAACTCGTGATCCGCCGGCAGCGGCTCGGGCGTGGTGACATCCAGGAACGCTGCGTGAATGCTGTTCGCCTTCAGCGCCGCGATCAAGGCCTCCTGATCGACCACCTGCCCGCGCGCAATGTTCACCAGCACGGCATCGCTCTTCATCGCCGCCAGTTCCGCGGCGCCGATCATGCCATCAGTTTCGGGCGTGGCGGGAACGGCCAGGATCACCCAGTCAAACTCGCCCAGCTTGGCGCGCCACTGATCGGGCGCCAGCGTATCCTGGCCAGGCGTGCGGCGGACCTTGGTCACTTCAACCCCGAACGGGGCGAGCCGCTCGGCGATCAGCGAGCCGATCGCACCCATTCCCAGCAGCAGCGCCTTGCTGCCAAACAGTTCGCGCTTGCCGGGCGAATCCATCAGCCATTCGTGACGGTCTTGCGCGTGGACGACTTCGCGGTAGCCCTTGGCAATCGTCAGCATACCCATCACGACATATTCGGCGATGGTGATGGCGTTGATCCCGGCCCCGTTGGTCACCGTCACGCCGCGCTCGTGCAGCAGCGAAAGCGGCATGTGATCCAGCCCGGCATAAATTGAGTTGAGCCACTTCAGCCGCACCGCGCGCCGCGCGGCTTCGGCCATGTCTTCCTTCTTGTAGAGATCGAACCAGCCGATTTCGGCCTGATCGGCAATCTCCAGCAGTTCCTCGGTCGTGGCGAACCAGCGCGGTTCGATCCAGCCTGGCAGGCGCGGCTCAAGGATCGGTCGGGCGATGGCTGACAGGACGGCAACGGTCATAACGGACGGAAAGCTCCCCATAGGGCAAAGGCCAGAAACGGCAGACCAATCAGGTCAACCAAAGCGATAGTGCGCAGCGCCATTGGCGAACCGGCGCGCCAGTATAGCCACAGGAACCCAAGCATCGAAATGGCCGTAACGATCCCCGCCAGCTGCCGAGCCTCAGGCTGCCACGCCGCCCAGAGGCAGGCGACGAACACGGCAAGGAACAGCCCGGCCCGGTGATGCATCAACAGAAACAGCGGGTTATCCGCGCGTATGCCGTAAAGCGCCGTAAGTGTGACGGGGCGAAAAAACGCCAGCGCCGGCATCAAATGGACAAGGGCGAGGACGATCCAGACGATAGGTTGCAGCATGCAACTAGACTAGCGCTACTTCGCCGATTGGCAAGCGGCTCTCGCTGCCGCGCTCACTCACCCAGTTTCCAGTCCCAGCCAAGCGGATCGCCGTCCATCACCTCGACGCCCTGAACGGCGAGTTCATCGCGCAGGCGGTCAGAGGTGGCGAAGTCCTTCGCAGCGCGGGCTTCCTTGCGCTGGGTCAGGACGGCTTCGATTTCGGCTTCGGTGATGGTGGCCGACTTCGGGCGGATGCGGAGGTCCGTCCGTTCAAGCGCCAGCAGGCCGAGACCAAGCACCGCGTCCATCGCAAAAATGGCAGCCAGTTTCTCCCCGGTGTCGACCTTCTTCAGGGCCACGACCTCTTCCAGCACGGTCAGGGCGACGGCCGTATTGAGATCATCTGAGACAGCCGCACCAAAGCGTTCAAGGTCTGTCTCTTATACACATCTCCGAGCCCACGAGACCTCTCTACAT
>CAWUNP010000185.1:0-4298 GCA_963923805.1 uncultured Novosphingobium sp.
GGCAGCGTCAGATGTGTATAAGAGACAGGCCCGGCACCTTGGCCGAATTCGAGCACTGGTGGATGAGCGAGCCCAGCCTCGATGGCGGCCAGACCGGCGGGCGCGTTGCGCCGCGCGGCGGCGAAGGCGCGGCGCTGATGGTGCTGGTTGACCACCCCGAGGCCGAGGATGCGGATGTCCTGCTGTCGGGACCACAGGGCCGTCTGCTGCAGGCGATGTTCGCGGCCATGGGGATCGGGCCGGAGCATGCCTATATCGCCGCCTGCCTGCCGCGCCACATGCCCCTGCCGGACTGGACCGCGCTGGATGCGGCCGGTCTGGGCGAGATCGTGCGCCACCATATCGGCCTGGCCCGTCCGCAGCGGCTGCTGGTGTTCGGACGGCACATCTCGCCGCTGCTTGGCCACGATCCGACGAAAAGCGCTGAACCTTTGCGTCAATTTAACCATGAGAGCGTCACTATTCCGCTGTTGATGGCGCCGGGCCTGGCCAATCTGGCCGGCCGGCCGCGGAGCAAGGCCGGGCTGTGGCAAGCCTGGCTGGACTGGACGGGATAAGATCTGGCGTGACGCGTTTGAGTGCGAAACTGGTGCTGGCTCTGGGCCTGGCGGGCAGCCTTGCTGCGTTTGCTGCGCCTGCGCAGGCCAACAGCGCGGCGGTCGACTATTTCCGCAACCGCGCCGATCGCAGCAATGTGCCAACGCTGCTGAGCCAGGATGACCGCAACTATTACCGCGACCTGTTCGCCGCGATCGAGCGGGCCGATTGGGCCAAGGTGCAGGCCATGTTTACCCAGCGGCAGGATGGCCCGCTGCACCAGGTCGCGCTGGCGGAATACTACCTTGCCCCCACCTCACCCAAGATCGAGCTTGATGCGCTGAACGCCTGGTTGGCCAAGGGCACCACCCTGCCGCAGGCCGAGCAGATCACCCTGCTGGCGCAAAAGCGCGGCGCAACCATGCTGCCGCCGCTGCCGCAGGCGGGATCGCTGGTCAGCCTGCCTACCCGCGCCAAGCGCATCCGCCCGCGCGACACCAACGATGGCACCATGCCTGCGGCCGTTGCCCTGGCGATCAATTCCAGCATCAAGGCAGACAATCCCGCCGGCGCCAAGGCCCTGCTCGACGGGATCGACACCCAGCTATCACCTGCTACCCGCGCGGAATGGCGCGCCAAGATTGCCTGGTCCTACTACATCGAGAACGATGATGCCTCGGCCTATGCCCTGGCCCAGACCGCGCAAGACGGTGCTGGCCCCTGGGTGGCTGAAGGCTGGTGGACAGCCGGGCTTACCGCCTGGCGGATCGGCGATTGCATGGGGGCCGGCGATGCCTTCGCCAAGACTGCGGGCACCTCGCAGAACAGCGAGCTGACCGCCGCAGCGCTCTATTGGCAAAGCCGCGCCGCGGTGCGCTGCCGCCAGCCGGAAAAGGCCTCCGCCTCGCTCAAGGCCGCAGCGCGGATGGACGAAACGCTTTACGGCATGCTCGCGGCCGAGCAGCTGGGCCTGGCCCTACCGCAGACCCATGCCGCGCCCGATTTTACCCCGGCGGACTGGCAGAAGCTGCGCGATGAAACCAACATCCGCACCGCCGTTGGCCTGGCCGAGATCGGCCGCGATGACCTGGCTGACGAAGTGCTGCGCTATCAGGCGCGGCTTGGCCCGGCGGGAGAATACCAGCCGCTGACCCGCCTCGCCCGCGATCTGGGCCTGCCATCGACCCAGCTGTGGATGGCCTACAACGCACCCGTTGGCGGTCGCCCCGAACCGGCGGCGCGGTTCCCCACGCCCAAGTGGACCCCCGCCAACAACTGGCAGGTCGATCCGGCGCTGGTCTATGCCCATGCCCTGCAGGAATCGGTGTTTCGCACCAAGGCCGTCAGCCCGGCCGGGGCGCGCGGCCTGATGCAGATCATGCCTGCTGCCGCACGCGATCATGCCGCAGCACTGGGCGTTTCGGGTGATGCCAACGATCTGCAAAAGCCCGAAGTCAACCTCGCCTTCGGCCAGCGCCACCTGCAAATGCTGCGCGATGCGCCCGGCACTCAGGGCCTGCTGCCCAAGGTGATGGCGGCATACAACGCCGGGCTAACCCCGATTGCCCGCTGGCAGACCGAGATCAAGGATCAGGGCGATCCGCTGCTGTGGATCGAAAGCGTGCCCTATTGGGAGACGCGCGGTTACGTGAACATCGTGATGCGCAATTACTGGATGTACGAACGCCAGGCTGGCGGCCCATCGGAAAGCCGGATCGCGCTGGCGCAGGGCCTGTGGCCGACCTTCCCGGGCATTGGCGGGGCCAGCGCCGTGCGGATGACTGCAAATGGAACAATCGTCCGTGGCCGTTGATCCGGCACTGCCCTTCACCCCGATCAACATCGCGGTCCTGACCGTTTCCGACACGCGCACCAGCGCCAACGACAGCTCGGGCGACATTCTGGCCGCCCGGATCGAAGGCGCGGGGCACAAGCTGGCCGCACGGGCGATTGTCCGCGATGACGCCAACCTGATCGCCACCAAGCTGGTCGAATGGGTGGAAGATGCCGCGGTCGACGCGGTGATCTGCACTGGCGGCACCGGCCTGACCGGCCGTGACGTGACGCCCGAGGCGCTCGACCGGATCAAGACCCGCGATATTCCCGGCTTTGGCGAACTGTTCCGCTGGATCAGCTTCCAGACTATCGGCACCAGCACGATCCAGAGCCGCGCCTGCGCCGTGGTCGCGCGCGGGACCTATGTGTTCGCCCTGCCAGGCTCCAACGGTGCGGTGAAGGACGGCTGGGACCGGATTTTGGCCGAGCAGCTGGATAGCCGCAATCGCCCCTGCAACTTCGTGGAACTGATGCCGCGGTTGCGGGAGGTTTGATGTCGGCTGGGGCTTCGACAAGCTCAGCCTGAGCGGGTGGAGCGACTGCATCAAACCCGCTCGGCCTGAGCCTGTCGAAGGCCCTGCACGATGCTTGCCCATTTGTTCTGCATATGTTCTATTATGCAGATGCCGAGTCCCTCCCCTGCCCATGGCCGCGGCGCGCAGTCTGCCAAGGTTCCCCAGCGCTTCGGACTGGCCGAGCGCGAGGCGGATGGAGACTGGCTGGATGCCCGCGAGGAGATTGATGGCCCGGGTCCGAAGCTGCGCACCACGGTTACCGAGGAAAAGGCCAGGCGGATCATTAGTCGCAACCAGTCGCCCGACATTCCCTTTGACCGGTCGATCAACGCCTATCGCGGCTGCGAGCATGGCTGCATCTATTGCTATGCCCGGCCAACCCAAGCGTTTCACGATCTTTCGCCCGGGCTGGATTTCGAAACGAAGCTGTTTGCCAAGCCGGATGCGGCTGCCCTGCTCCGCGCTGAACTGGGCAAGCGCGGCTACAGCCCAGCACCGATTGCGATGGGGACCAACACCGATCCCTACCAGCCGATCGAGGCGACTTACCGCCTGACGCGGCAGGTGCTGGAGGTTTGCCTGGAGAGCCGCCACCCGGTGACCATCACCACCAAGAGCGCGCTGGTGGTGCGCGATCTCGATCTACTGGCGGAGCTGGCCCGGCTGAACCTGACGGCAGTCTCGCTTTCGGTGACCAGCCTTGACCCGAAGCTCTCCGGCCTGCTGGAGCCGCGCGCCTCATCCCCGGCCAAGCGGCTGGATGCGCTCGAAAAGCTGGCTGCTGCCGGGGTTCCCGCCCACGTCTCGGTCGCGCCGGTTGTCCCGGCGATCACCGACGAGTTCATCGAGCGCATTCTTAAAGATGCTGCGGCACGCGGAGCAAAGACCGCCAGCTGGATCATGCTGCGCCTGCCGCATGAAGTAGCGCCGCTGATGCGAGAATGGCTGGAGGTCCACTACCCTGATCGCGCCGGCAAGGTGATGGGCATCGTCCAGGCGGTGCGCGGCGGCAAGGATTATGACAGCCGCTTCTTCGAACGGATGAAGCCCAAGGGCGTCTGGGCTGACGTGTTCCGCACCCGGTTCCGGATCGCCTGTCAGCGGCTGGGCCTGAACCGCGAAGTGCCGCAGCTTGATTGCAGCCAGTTTATCGCGCCGCGAACCGACGGCCAGCTTTCGCTCCTTTAACCCCGGAACCGGATCAGCCGGCTGTCCGCCACGGCGGCCGTGCGGTGGGGCACGATGTCGCGGACATATTCCTCGTTCTTGACCATGGCCATGAACAGCGCGCTGTTGGGATAGCCCATCACTAAGGCCTCATCCCACTCGCCCGCCGGACCGGTGACCACGCATTCGATTGGCGCTTCCCAGACCATCGCCGCGCCATCATTGGCGACGACGCGCTGGAAG
>CAWUNP010000186.1:0-4279 GCA_963923805.1 uncultured Novosphingobium sp.
GCCGGTCGGTCAGGACGAGGGGCGCATGCAGGTGCGCGCCTACAATCACTGGACCAGCCTGCTGGGCGACCGGCTGCGGCGGCGGTTCGCTTACCACTTCGTCGTCGTGATCGTCGCGGCCGGGCCAGTCGATGCCGTGCTCGATCTGGTCCGAAAGATTGCCCCGAAACGTGTCCATGTGGCTACCCCGCCTGTGTGCCTATCTGGGGGTTTTTCGCGCAACATGGTAAATTAACGGTTAAGTCGCACCATAGTCTCTGATGGTGTCCGGCGGCCGGGCCTGAGGATCAGAAAAGATAGCGCATCCGGGCCTTTTGCTCGACCGCCGCACCGGCTACCTCAAAGGCGGCCTTGTCAAACTTTGGCGGGCCCATCGTTACCGCGGCATCCCGGGAAAACCCGTAACCTTCCCTGGGCATCACCAGAGCCATGTCCATCTTGCGATTGCTGTTCTCGTCATGAATGAGCGAGATCGCATAGCGCCCCGCCGGGACTGCGCCAAAGGTGATCCGCACCGTGGTGCCAGCCGGGACAATCGCCTGCTTGGCGGCTGGATCCTTGCGGCAATCGGGAAAGCCCTTGGGCTGCGCGGTCAGGCAGGCCAGCACCTGGCCCTTGGCATTGCGCAGGCCGGTCACCACCACGCTGACCTCGGTCAGGGGCGGGGCTCCGGCCCCCAGCAGCGGCAGCGCCAGGCTCAGAGCGAGGAGAGGCCGCGATCCGTGCCGCATAGCCGGTCCCAGATGCGAAAATAGAGGCCGTAGTTGCATTGATAGTTCTCGTGATGCCGCTGGTGGTGACTGGCTGTTATCAGCCATCCCCCTAAGCGCGAATGAACGAGCCGGGCCGGAAAAAGCTCCCAGCCCATGTGGTTGGTGATCCCCATCAGGGTCATGATCCCCAGCACCAGACCCAGCAGCGCGACGTGGATCGGGATGAAAAAGACCAGCGCCGGGATCACCACGGCGCCGGTCACGGCCTCCCAGGGATGAAAGCTCATTGCAGTCCAGGCTGTCGGCGGGCGGCTGGCGTGGTGGACCGCGTGGGCGTGGCGGAACAGCCAGGGCCGGTGCATCCAGCGATGGGTCCAGTAGAACCAGCTATCGTGGGTAAGCAGGTAAAGCAGCACCGAAAGCGGCGCATACCACAGCGGATAGTCGCCGAAGCTGGTGTAGATCCGGGTCCAGCCCAGCTGCTGCCAGCCCCAGGCGACCACGCCGGCGGGAACGCCGTAGATTGCCGCCGAGGCGAGCGACCAGCCAATCTCCATGCGGATCTGGCGTTCAAGCCCGCGATAGAGTCCGGGGCGAACCCGGCGGGTGGCCCAGGCGAACAAGCCACTGGTCGCCAGATAGCGCAGCGCGACGATCACTGTCATCGCGCTGGCCGACCACGCGGCGGCTTGCCATCCGGAACCAGTCAGACCCTGCATCGCCGCGCCTTATGCCGCGCGGCGTTTCAGAGTGCCAGTCTTAGCTTGCGCCGCGATCCCGGCCGCGGAACTGGCCGGGCCCACGCGAACCGCCCTGCCCGCCGCGTCCGCGCCCGCCTTCGCGGCGATCGCCACCGGGGCGACGATCACCATGCGGCGCGCCGCGGCGCTCGCCCTGCGGGCCATCGCGGCGTTCGCCCTGGCGAGAGGGGCGGCGATCACCCTGGTGGCCCTGGCGGCGCTCACCCTGCGGGGCAGGACGGCGGTCAGCGGTCTTGGCGCCAGCCTTGGGCATCACGCCGAATTCGCGCGCCTCGCGCTCTTCCGCGGCGAGCGGGTTGAACACCGGGCCGCGCTGTTCGCGCGGGGCCCATTCCTGGCGCATGCGTTCGTTGCGGTGATACTGGTCGCGGCTCTGCCCGTCGCGGCTCTGCCCGCCCGGGCTGCGATTGTTGTTGCGACCGCCATTGCGCTTGCCCTGGCCGCCGCGCCCACGGGCATTGCGTTCCTCGCGGCGGGCATCCTGCTCGGCCTCGGCCGGTTTGCGGCTGGGCAGCGGCAGGCGGGCGGCTTCCTTCTGGAAGTCATCGGGCAGCGGCATGGGTTCCAGCTTGACCCCGGTCAGCCGCTCGATGTCCTTGAGGTAGGCCTTCTCATCCGGCGCACAGAAGCTCTGCGCGATCCCGTCTGCCCCGGCGCGCGCGGTGCGACCGATGCGATGGACATACTGTTCCGGCACGTTGGGCAGTTCGAAGTTGAACACGTGGCTCACGCCGGAAACGTCGATCCCGCGTGCGGCAATGTCGGTTGCCACCAGCACGGGCGTCGAACCCTTACGGAAGGCCAACAGGGCGGCGGTGCGCTGGGCCTGGCTCTTGTTGCCGTGAATTGCGGCGGCCTGGATCCCGGCGGTGGTCAGGTGGCGCACCACCCGGTCCGCGCCGTGCTTGGTGCGGGTGAAGACCAGCGCCCGGTCAATCGAGCCATCGGCCAACCCGGCGCGCAGCCGCAGCGAAAGCAGCGCCTGCTTTTCCGACTGGTTGAGGAAGGTGATGTACTGTTCAACCCGCTCGGCCGTGGTGGCCTGCGGCGTCACTTCAACCCGGACCGGGTTCTGGATGAACTGCTTGCCCAGATCGGCAATCGCCTTGGGCATGGTCGCACTGAAGAACAGGCTCTGACGCTCCTTGGGCAGCATGTTGGCCACGCGCTTGAGCGGCACGATGAAGCCCAGGTCCATCATCTGGTCAGCCTCGTCGAGCACGAAGATCTCGACATTGCGCAGCGTCAGCGCGCGCTGGTCGATCAGGTCGAGCAGGCGGCCCGGCGTCGCCACCAGGATATCACAGCCCGGCACCAGCGCACGGGCCTGCTTGCCCACGGGGATCCCGCCGAACACGCACTGGACCGAAAGGTTCAGGTACTTGGCATAGCCGCGCATGTTCTCGGCGATCTGGGCGGCCAGTTCGCGCGTCGGGCTCAGCACCAGCATCCGGCACGAGGCATTGCTGCGGGCCTTCGGATTGGCGGCCAGGCGGTGGATCGAGGGCAGCGAGAAGGCCGCAGTCTTGCCGGTGCCGGTCTGGGCGATGCCCAGCAGGTCGCGCCCTTCCAGCAGGGCCGGGATCGACTGGCGCTGGATCGGTGTGGGATCGGCATAGCCCTTGGTTTCAAGCGCACGCAGCAGCGGCTCGGCCAGGCCAAGGTCAGAAAAATAGGTCATGTAGTTCTCATCAATATGAAGCGGCGCGCGGACGGGCATCGTGACCGCCCTCGCGAAGCAAGGTGTCGTTCGATGCGACCCTGCGTGAAAAAGGAAGCTTCAGCGAATGCGGCAATCGTACGTTCGGGCAAGTCTTCCGTTGAAACGGTGACGTCACGCTGCCGGAACTGCGGCGGATCAAGGCCAGCGCGCCGATTGCAGAGGTTCATCTAGTATGGATTGCTGTAAAAAGCAAGAAAATTACGCTGGCACGAGTGGGGTGGCTCTGGTTAGGGTGCACCCATGCTGACCCGTCACCTGCTTGCGCCTGCTGCGCTGATCGCCGCCACCTTGCTCTCGACCCCGCTCTTCGCCGCGCCGCCCAGCAAGGCGGAGCAGGCGATGATCGCCACGGTCGATGCCGAACAGGCTCGCCACCTCGACCTGCTGGAAAAGTTGGTCAACCAGAACAGCGGCACCCGCAATCTGAAGGGCGTGCGCGCCGTGCACGATATGCTGGTGCCGGAATTCGAGGCGCTGGGGTTCAAGGTCCGCTGGGTCGATCAATCGGCGGTTGCCCGGGCCGGGCACTTCATTGCCGAGCACAAGGGCAGGAAGGGCACCAAGCGGCTGCTGCTGATCGGCCACCTCGATACGGTGTTCGAACTTGATCACCCGTTCCAGAAGTTTGAGCGGATCAGTGCTGATAGGGTCAAGGGTCCTGGCGCCGCCGATGACAAGGGCGGGGTCGTGGCCATGCTCGCCGCGCTGCGGGCGATGCACAAGGCGGGCACGCTCAAGAACGCCAATATCGAAGTCGTGCTGACCGGCGATGAGGAAGAGGCCGGCCTGCCGCTCTCGATCGCCCGGGCCGATCTGGTCGCGGCCGGGAAGCGCGCCGATGCCGCGCTCGATTTCGAAGGGCTGGCCCGCGATGGCGGCAACGACATGGGCTCGATCGCGCGCCGTTCGGCCGGGAACTGGAAGGTCACGGTTACCGCGCGCAGCGGCCATTCGAGCGGGATCTTCTCCGCCGCTGCCGGGGAAGGCGCGATCTATCCGCTGGCAGCGATCCTGGCCGCATTCCGCAAGGAGCTGCCCGAACCGAACCTGACGTTCAACGTCGGTATGGTTGCTGGCGGGGC
>CAWUNP010000187.1:0-4278 GCA_963923805.1 uncultured Novosphingobium sp.
ACACAAGGAGTATCGTCGGCAGCGTCAGATGTGTATAAGAGACAGCGCTTTGCGTTCACCCAGGCGGCAGCCGTGATTGACCAGCCCAAGGCGCTGGAAGGGATGAAGGTGATCCTGCATCCGGAAGGCCGCTGGGTGCTGCGCTCGGCCAAGACCACGCAATTGCTTTATGCCGTGCTGGCCAAGGAAGCGGCGCGTGACGCCGGGGCGGATGATGCCTGGCTGGTCGATAACGGCATGATCACCGAGGGGACCAGCGCCAACGCCCATATCATCGACAGCCGCGGTGTGCTTGTTTCGCACCCGGTTGATCACGGGGTGCTGCCGGGCATTTCGCGCCTGTGCATCCTGCCGCTGGCGCGGGAAATGGGGCTGGCGGTGGAAGAGCGCGCCTTTTCGGTGGAAGAGCTGTTCGCGGCGCGGGAAGCATTCATTTCCAGCGCCACCACCGTGGTGATGCCGGTGGTCGAGGTGGACGGCCGGACAATCGCCGATGGCAAGCCGGGGGTGCTCAGTCTGGAGCTTCGCCAGCGCTATCTGGAGCGGCTGCGCAAGGCATGAGCCATTCACAGTCCGTTCAATCCAGGTGGGTTAGGCCGGAGGCATGATCCGATCACTGCTTGCCCTTGCCCTGATCACCGGTGCGCCCAGCGGAGCTGCTTTTGCCAGCCAGGGGGATGAGGCCGGGATGGCGCGCAAGGACCTGCGCGCCGGCAATGTCCGCCCCTTACGGGAAATTGAGCGGCGGGTGCTGCCGATGATGGCCGGGGCGCAATATCTGGGTCCCGAATATGATCCGGCGGCCTATACCTATCGCCTCAAGTTCATCCGCAACGGGCGGGTGATGTTTGTCGACGTAGATGCCCGTTCGGGCGAGGTTTTGCGGCAGTCCCGCTAGCTTGACGGCGCGGCCTGTGCCAAGCACTACACCAGTTCACAACAGGGAAATTTGCGATGCGCATCCTGATCGTCGAGGACGAACCAACCCTTGGCAAACAACTCAAGTCCACGCTTGAGGCCACCGGCTATGCCGTCGACCTCTCGACCGATGGTGAAGACGGGCATTTCCTGGGTTCGACCGAGGAATATGATGCCGTCATCCTGGACCTGGGCCTGCCCGAAATCGACGGGCTGACCGTGCTGGGCATGTGGCGCAAGGAAGGCCGCAAGTTTCCGGTGCTGGTGCTCACCGCGCGCGACAGCTGGTCAGACAAGGTGGCCGGGCTTGATGCCGGGGCCGATGACTATCTGGCCAAGCCGTTCCAGACCGAGGAACTGATCGCACGCCTGCGCGCGCTGATCCGGCGCGCTTCGGGCAATACCAGTAGCGAGCTGATTGCGGGTGATGTCCGGCTGGATACGCGCTCGGGCCGGGTGACGCTGAATGGTGAGCCGGTCAAGCTGACGGCGCAGGAATACAAGCTGCTGTCCTATCTGCTGCACCACAAGGGCAAGGTCGTCAGCCGCACCGAACTGATCGAGCATATCTATGATCAGGATTTTGACCGGGATTCCAACACGATCGAGGTCTTCGTGACCCGCATTCGCAAGAAGCTGGGCGCCGATGTGATCACCACGATCCGCGGGCTCGGCTATAGCCTGGATGATCCCGCCGAGGGCAGCCGCGGCTAGGGAGCGATGGCGGCGGGCGATTCATTTGCGCGGCCGGGCGCGCCGGCTGGCTCGCTATCGCGGCGCATTATCCTGATTGCAGCGGGCTGGATTGCCGTCCTGTTGTCAGTGGGCGGTTTCGCGCTTGATCGGACCCTGACCGGGCTGGTCAGCCGCAATTTTGATGAGCAGCTCGAATATGTGATGAATGCGATGATCGCCTCGGCCGAGATCGGGCCGGATGGCGAGGTGTTCTTTAACCGGCCGCTGGGCGATCAGCGCTTTCTTGAACCCAACAGCGGCCGCTACTGGCTGGTGACCGGGACCGGACACGAGAATTTTCCATCGCGTTCGCTGTGGGATCGCAGTCTTGAACTGAAGCATGATCACTTCGACACGGCGCCGCATATCTACAACAACTTCCAGTATCCCGATGAGCCGCTGCGGGTGATCGAACGATCGGTCATCCTGCCCGACAGTGCGACCCGTTGGAAGTTTGCCGTCGCCGCCAGCCGGGAAGAGCTGGATAATCAGATCAGCCGGATCCGTTCGATCCTGGTCTGGAGCTTCCTGGTGCTTGGCCTGGGCCTGTTCGTGATGGCGGCGCTGCAATCCTGGTATGGCCTTGGCCCGCTGCGCCGGGTGCGGCTGGCGATCCAGCACCTGCGCACAACGGGGCAAAATCGCCTGACCGAGCCGCTGCCGCTGGAAGTGCAGCCGCTGGTCCAGGAACTGAACGCACTGCTGGCCCATTCAGAGAAGCAGGCTGAGGAAGCGCGCACCCACGCCGGCAATCTGGCCCACGCGCTGAAGACCCCGCTGACAGTGGTGATGAACGCGGCCACGGCCCAGGCGCCGGACCTGTCAGACACTGTAATCCGTGAGGCTGCCGTGATGCGGCGGCAGGTGGACCACCACCTTGCCCGCGCGCGCGCGGTTGGCCGCCGGGCTGCGGGCATGAGCCGGGCCTCGGTGGCCGAGAGCGTCGAGGCCGTGCTGCGGGCCGTTACCCGGCTTTATGACAGGACCCGTTTCGATCTCGATGGCAATCGCGCCGCCGAAGTGGCGATCGAGCGGCAGGACCTGGATGAGATTCTGGGCAACCTGATCGAGAATGCGGCCAAGTATGGCGGCGGCTCGGTCTTTGTGACGATCGATCCCGGTGCCGAGCCCGACTGGTGCGAGATCTGGGTTGAGGATGACGGGATGGGGATCCCGGCGGCAGACCGCAGCCGGATCTTTGATCGCGGGGCGCGGCTCGATACCAGCAAGCCCGGGACAGGGCTTGGCCTGGCGATCGTGCGCGATGTGGCCGAAATCTACGGCGGCACGGTCACGCTTGAAGAGAGCGAGGACCTGGGCGGCCTGTTGGTCAAGCTGCGCCTGCCGCGGGCGGCAAAACCGGCCTGACGCCTTACTTCGCCGCGGCCTGTTCGTGGTGGCGGATCACTTCCTGGATGATGAAGCGCAGGAACTTTTCCGAGAATTCGGGATCAAGGTTGGCCTCGCTGGCCAGGTGCCGCAGCCGGGCAATCTGGCGTTCCTCGCGGCTGGGGTCCGATGCGGGCAGGTTCTTCTCGGCCTTGTAGTCACCCACCGCCTTGGTGATGCGAAAACGCTCGGCCAGGATATGGATCAGGGCTGCGTCGATATTGTCGATCGAAGAGCGGAAGCCGGCAAGGACGGGATCGGGTTCGGACATAATCGGTGCGCTAGCATGTGAAATTGCGAAAGGCTATTGCTGCAATAGCACTTGCCGACCGGCAATCACCCTCGCTAGGGGCGCAAGCAATGAGCGCCGATGTCATCCCCCTGCGCAAGCGTGCGCCAGAGCCCAGCAGTTCCGCTTCGCTGGCCCCGATGCTGGCGCTGACTGCCGATGGCATGAATGCGGTCAATGCGGTCATTCTGGACAAGATGCAGAGCCGGATCCCGCTGATCCCGACCCTGGCCGGACACCTGATTGCGGGTGGCGGCAAGCGGATGCGGCCGATGCTGACCCTGGCCGGGGCTGCCCTGTGCGATTACCACGGCACGCGCCACCACAAGCTGGCCGCCGCGGTGGAGTTCATCCACACGGCAACCCTGCTGCACGATGATGTGGTCGATGGTTCGGAGCTGCGCCGCGGCAAGTCGACCGCCAACATTGTCTTCGGCAATCCGGCCACGGTGCTGGTCGGCGATTTCCTGTTTACCCGCTCGTTCGAACTGATGGTCGAGGATGGCAGCCTCAAGGTGCTGAAGATCCTCTCCAACGCCAGCTCGGTCATTTCCGAGGGCGAGGTGGATCAGCTCACCGCCCAGCGCCAGATCGAAACGAGCGAGGAGCGCTATCTCTCGATCATCGGGTCGAAGACTGCCGCGCTGTTCGCTGCGGCCACGCGGATCGCTGCCGTGGTCGCTGAACGCAGCGAGGCTGATGAGCGCGCGCTGGAGGATTACGGCCGCAACCTGGGCGTCGCCTTTCAGTTGGTCGACGATGCGATGGACTACGATTCCGAAGCCGGCGAAATGGGCAAGGGCAAGGGCGATGACTTCCGCGAGGGCAAGATGACCCTGCCGGTCATCCTGGCCTATGCCCGCGGTACCGAGGAAGAGCGCGAATTCTGGCAGCTGGCGATCCAGGGCCATCGCAGCTCTGACGCGGACCTGGCCCATGCGATCACC
>CAWUNP010000188.1:0-4229 GCA_963923805.1 uncultured Novosphingobium sp.
CGCTTGCTCAACTGATGGAGCCGCTGGTTACCCTGAATTGCGCCGCGCTGCCGGAAACGCTGATCGAGGCGGAGCTGTTCGGTCATGAGGCGGGCGCTTTCACTGGCGCAACCAAGGCCCGGGCGGGGCGGTTCGAAGAGGCCGACCAGGGGACGCTGTTCCTCGATGAACTGGCAACCCTTTCCATGGGCGCGCAGGAGCGCCTGCTGCGGGCGGTCGAATATGGCGAAGTGACGCGGATTGGTGCGTCGAAGCCGATCCGTGTTGATGTCCGCATTGTTGCGGCGACGAATGAAGACCTGCCGCGGCTGGCAGAAGAGGGGAAGTTCCGGTCCGACCTGCTCGACCGGCTGAGCTTCGAGGTCATCACCCTGCCGCCGCTGCGGGTGCGCGAAGGGGATATCCGGGTACTGGCGGAGTATTTCGGCCGCCGCATGGCCAGCGAATTGCGCTGGGAAGAGTGGCCGGGCTTTTCCGAAACCGCGATGGGCCAGCTGGAAGACTATCAGTGGCCCGGCAATGTGCGCGAACTGCGCAACGTGGTGGAGCGCGCGGTCTATCGCTGGGATGATTGGGGCAGCCCGATCGCCCACATCGTGTTCGATCCGTTCGACAGCCCCTGGAAGCCGGTTTCGATGTTCGCAGCGGATAGTGGCCGGCCAGCCGCCGCTGCGCCGGCCCCTGCCGTTGCTCCGGCGTTCCAGCTTGATGCGATTAGCGACCTGAAGGCCGCGGTTGATGCGCATGAGCGCGCGATCATCGAACAGGCGCTGGCCCGCCACCGCTACAACCAGCGCCAGACCGCCAAGGCGCTGGGGCTCAGTTATGACCAGTTGCGCCACTGCATGAAGAAGCACGGCCTGATGGAGCGGGGCGGATAGCCCTTGCTTTTTGCAGGGACTCGGCCTATCTGGTCGCTATCCCGACATTGTGAAGCAACGAAGGGGCTGGCGCCGCAAGGGGCCGGCGCTGAACCGCTTTGCAGTCCGGGCCTTCCCCCTTGATGGGGGAAGGATACGCAGACTTGGTGCGGCAAGGTGCCTAGTCGAAGTTGGATGGGGGTGCGCCAGTCAGCGTCGTCACCCCCTCCCGACCTTCGCTAGGCAGCCAGCTGCCAAGCTGCGGTAACCCTCCCCCATCAAGGGGGAGGCTAAGAAGGGATTTGTCTTGGCCGATATTGCGCGCCTGATCGAGATTGTAGAACCCGAGGCCCAGGCCCTGGGTTTCGAACTCGTGCGCGTGATCGTGTTCGGCAAGAGCGAAGTGGGTGATGAGGAAGTGACCCTCCAGGTCATGGCGGAGCGCCCCGCCACCGGCCAGCTGGTGATCGAGGATTGCGCCGCGCTGTCGCATCGCATCTCGGACCGGCTCGACGCGCTGGAAGAAGCGGGCGAGGTGCTGATCGAGGAGGCCTATCGGCTTGAGGTCAGCTCGCCGGGGATCGACCGCCCGCTGACCCGCGTGAAGGATTTCACGAACTGGGCCGGGCACGAAGCCCGCGTCGCCCTGATCAACCCGGTGGAAGGCAACCGCAAGAGCCTTCAGGGCGAACTGATCGGCATCGACGGTGATGTCGTGACGATCGAAGACAAGAAGTCGGGCCGGGTATCGTTCCCGCTGTCCGACATCCATTCCGCCAAGCTGGTCCTGACGGACAAGCTGATTGCCGCAACTCGCCCGCTGGATACCAGCGGTGCCGATGAAATCGTCGAAGAACAGGAAGACTGAAAATGGCCAGTCCGATTTCCGCCAACCGCGCCGAACTGCTGGCGATCGCCACCTCGGTCGCCAACGAGAAGCTGATCGACAAGTCGATTGTGATCGAGGCGATGGAAGAAGCGATCCAGAAGTCTGCGCGCAACCGCTATGGTGCGGAAAACGACATCCGCGCCAAGCTGGATCCGCGCACCGGCGACCTGCGCCTGTGGCGCGTGGTGGAAGTGGTTGAAGTGGTCGAGGACTACTTCAAGCAGGTTGACCTGAAGCAGGCCGAAAAGCTGCAGCCGGGCGCCAAGATCGGTGACTTCATCGTCGATCCGCTGCCGCCGGTGGACCTGGGCCGCATCGATGCCCAGTCGGCCAAGCAGGTGATCTTCCAGAAGGTCCGCGATGCCGAGCGCGAGCGCCAGTATGAAGAATTCAAGGACCGCGCCGGTGAACTGGTGACGGGGGTGATCAAGTCGGTCGAATTCGGCCACGTGATCGTCAACCTGGGCCGCGCCGAAGGCGTCATCCGCCGCGATCAGCAGATCCCGCGCGAAGTGGCCCGCGTGGGCGAACGCGTCCGCGCTTGGATCATGAAGGTGGAGCGTCAGAACCGCGGTCCGCAGATCTTCCTGAGCCGCGCGCACCCCGAATTCATGAAGAAGCTGTTCGCGCAGGAAGTGCCTGAGATCTACGACAACATCATCGAGATCAAGGCCGCCGCCCGCGATCCGGGCAGCCGCGCCAAGATCGGCGTGATCAGCCGCGACAGCAGCATTGACCCGGTCGGCGCCTGCGTCGGCATGAAGGGCAGCCGCGTGCAGGCCGTCGTGCAGGAAATGCAGGGCGAAAAGATCGACATCATCCCCTGGAGCGAAGACACTGCGACCTTCGTGGTCAATGCGCTGCAGCCGGCCACGGTCAGCCGCGTGGTGATCGATGAGGAAGAAAGCCGCATCGAAGTGGTCGTGCCTGATGACCAGCTTTCGCTGGCAATCGGCCGCCGCGGCCAGAACGTGCGCCTGGCCAGCCAGCTGACCGGTTCGCAGATCGACATCATGACCGAGGCCGAGGCTTCGGAAAAGCGCCAGAAGGAATTCGCCGAGCGCTCGAAGATGTTCGAGGAAGAGCTCGACGTCGATGAAACCCTCTCGCAGCTGCTGGTTGCCGAAGGCTTCAGCGAGCTGGAAGAAGTGGCCTATATCGAACTGGCCGAACTGGCCACGATCGAAGGCTTCGACGAAGAGCTGGCCGAGGAACTGCAGAGCCGCGCCACCGAAGCGCTGGAGCGCCGTGAGGAAGCCGCCCGTGCAGCCCGCCGCGAACTGGGCGTCGAGGATGCCCTGGCCGAACTGCCGCACCTGACTGAAGCCATGCTCGTGACCCTTGGCAAGGCCGGGATCAAGACGCTGGACGATCTGGCCGATCTCGCCACCGACGAACTGATCGCCAAGAAGCGTACCGAGCAGCGCCGCCGCGATGGCAGTGCGCCGCGCCGTTCGGGCCGCGATGAGGACAAGGGCGGCGTGCTGGGCGAATATGGCCTGAGCGAAGAGCAGGGCAATGAGATCATCATGGCCGCTCGCGCGCACTGGTTCACCGACGAGGAGGCCGCCGATGCGGGATCCTCACAATGAGCCGCTAGGTTCCGACACCTCGAAGCAGTCGGCGGGCGGGGAGCCTGAACGCCGCTGCATCCTGACCGGGTACAACGGTTCCCGCGATGACCTGTTGCGTCTGGCGATCTCGCCAGACGGGCTGGTCCTCCCCGATGCCCTGGCGCGTGCGCCGGGCCGGGGCGCGTGGATCGGCGTCAGCCGGGCTGAACTTGAGGCGGCGATGGCCAAGGGTAAGCTCAAGGGGGCGCTGGCGAGGGCCTTCAAGGGTGCGGCGCTGGACATTCCCGCCGACCTGCCCGCCAAGATCGAAGCGGCCTTGCTGCGCGCCTTCACGGATCGACTGGGGCTGGAATACAAGTCGGGACGCCTGCTGGTCGGGTCTGACCGGATTGCCGAGAATGCCCGGATGGGCAAGGTCGCCTGGCTGGCCCATGCGGCCGACGCCAGCGAGGACGGATCGCGCAAGCTCGATCAGGCGTGGCGCGTGGGCGAAGATCGTGAAGGTTCGGGAATGGCGGGCACCACCTTGCCACTGGACCGGGCGGCGCTTTCTGTGGCATTGGGCCGTGAGAACGTCGTCCATCTGGCACTGACCGATCATGCCGCGACCGAGCGGATTGGCGCCCCCTTGCGCCGCCTGCTCCGCTTTCTTGGCCGCGCCGAAGCGACCGGTGAAAATAACAGGCTGCCTGGCGCAGACCGCAAGGTCAGCTCGCAGTCGACGACGGATTGAACGAAGGGTATTGGTACGAACATGAGCGATAGCGACAACAAACCGACTCTGGGCCGCAAGCCGCTGGGCCTGAAGAAGTCGGTCGAAGCTGGCGAGGTCAAGCAGACCTTCAGCCACGGCCGCACCAACAAGGTGGTGGTCGAGGTGAAGAGCCGCAAGCTCATCCGCAAGCC